>NZ_JBHXME010000217.1:0-15203 GCF_042721125.1 Streptomyces sp. NPDC058469 | reverse complement strand
CGCACGATCCAGTACCGCCCCCACCTCATCGACGGATGCCTCATCGAAACCGGGTTATCACTCACACCGACGACAACCCGAGTTCAACCTCAGTAACTACATCGCCAGATCACTGCTGGAGTCCGGCGGGTTCAGGCCGCGACTACACCCTGGATCGTGAAGAGCCGTTCTGATCCCAGGACGCGACGGCGCATCCTCGATGAGAGTGCAGCGAGCGCTACGGCACCCCGACGCACTGTCAACTCCCGGCGCGAGGTCGGGGTTTGGTCGTCGGGGCCGACTGAAGGATCTGCTCGATCCCGAAGTCGAAGCGCTCGCTGTAGTCGATCGAGACGTAGTCCTCCAGCACCGAGTGGAGGCCCGGGAAGTGCTGCTCGTCCACCCTTTCCCGCAGGCGATCGTGGAACGCGCCCGGTGTCGCCTGTTCTTCCTGAACGAGCCCGAGCGTGAAATAGAAAAGGCTCCACGACGTCCACGCGGCCGACTTGCGTGTGGGGCAGCCTTCGAAGAGGACCGTCACCACCCGTTCGGAAAAGGCCAGCGTGCTCGGTTCGACGGGAAAGGTCCCGGCGACGAGCAAGGCGCCGTCCCGGTGTCCGAGCATCGCTTGCCGCAGGCGCCGGAGCAGTTCGGCCACTTGCTCGCGCCAGTCCCCGCGCAGGTCGTCCAGGTCGACCTCGCCCATGATGGATTCCGCCATCAGGCCGAGCAGCCGATCCTTGGTCCGGATGTGCCACATGACCGTGTTCATCCGGACATCGAGTTCGGCTGCGATCGCGCGAGCGGACAGTTTGGCGATGCCGTCCCGTTGCAGGACATCGAATGCGGCCTCGACAACACGATCGATCGTGATGCCGACCTTGGTGGGAGCAGCGCCTGGCGACTTGGTCACCGATCAATGCTACCTGGGCCGAAGCGACCGATCACAAGGTCGCGGCCACCTCGATCTCGACCAGATAGCCCTCCGCGAAGAGAGTCTCCACGCCCACGCATGCACTCGCCGGAGGTGTTTGCCCTGCTCCCCGGCTGCCGGCGATGAGCCCGATCAACTGCCCGGCGTTGTCGGTGTTGTACCCGACGAGATGGATCGTCTCCTTGATGATTTTGCTACGGCTCGAACCTCCGGCGGCGAGAACCGCGTCGATGTTCTCGTAGGCCTTGGTGAATTGCGCCGCCAGGTCACCCCGGCCGACGAGTTCCCCCTTCGCGTCCCACGCGACCTGCCCGGACGTGTAAATGAGGCCGAGGTCGGGAACGGCCAGGCCGTGGGAGATCACGCCGGTAAGGGGCGGGAGTTCAACAGGATTCAGCGCAACGGGTGACGACATCGCGAGTCTTCCCTCTATTTCCCGGAATGACCGACGTGCACCCTGCGCGTTCACGCAATGCTCAGCGCGAGTCCGCCGAATTTCGACGTGACGACGCCGGGATGGGGTGCCGCATCGGAACGGTTGCCGCTGTTGATGCGATCAGGACGGTCGCGACGACATCGTCCTTGTTGGTGAGACGATGCTCCTTCGACGAATCGAAATGCACCGAATCCCCGGTGTCGAGCTGAAGCGAAACACCCGAGATATCGAGCGTGATCGCCCCTGACAGCACGTGCAGCCATTCTTCGCCGACGTGCCGGGCGGTCTTGGTGTTCTTACCGGCCGCCAATTCGACCCGGATGACGGACATGGTTTCCCGAGGTCCGCTCAGCACGGTGTATCGGCCGTCCTGCCCGTCGCGCGTCATCGCCTCGTCGGCACGCACCAGATGGAAGTCGTCCTGATCGGGTTCCTGTACCAACTCACTGATGGATACGCCGTAAACGCGGGCGATCTGCAGCAGGCTGCCGATGGACGGCTTGCGTACACCCTTCTCCAGGCGCGAGAGATGCGCCGAGGAAATGCCGGTCTGTTCGGCCAGTGTCGTCAGGGTGATGCCACGCTCGCCCCGCATGTCCTTGAGGCGTTGGGCAACCCAGAGATCAGTGTCCTCGATCGGCATTTCCGCACAATAACATGCCTCTGAGGCAATAGGGCGCGCCCGCCAGGTACATTCGGACGGCCTCCCTCTACACGAGGTTCAGTAGTTCCCGCTCAAGGATGTGCGGGAACGTCAGCAGGCCGACGTGGGTGACATCGCGAAGCGCCACGACCCTGAACCCCCGTTTCTCCGCCGAGGCGGCGACATCGGTGAAGAGAGCCTGATCGGCACAGTAGATATAGGTGACCGCCCTGCTCGCCAGAGCGTCTTCGCTCCCGGGACCGAGCGGCTCCTCGTGGGTGAAGCGCGCCATCGGCGTCAGCCTGCTCGAAAGCCACGCCGCCCCCTCGTCGTCCGCACCGAGCAACCCGGGGTCGAGCGGCGCCACCTCCCACTCGACGGGCCCCGCGGACTCGGTGAACGCCTTCTCCAGCCACGGCAGCATCGTGAACGCCGATTCGCCGGTCACCGGGGCGAACGCGTCCGCGTACACCACCTGCCCGACACGATCGGCGGCGAGGGCGGTCGCTCCCGTGATCACCATCCCGCCGTAGCTGTGCCCGACCAGGATCGCGTCCTGCACCCCTTCGGATTCCAGGAGTTCGGCGATTTCTCGCGCGTGCACGTTCAGGCCGACGTCCGGCGAGGAGAGATCGTGCCGCTCGCCGAGGCCGGTCAACGTGGGCGTGAGAACCGTGTGGCCGGCGCTCTCCAACAGGGGGCGCAACCGGTCCCACACCCAGCCACCGCCCCACGAACCGTGTACGAGTACGAACGTGGCCACAGCCCGCTCCTCCTGAGACTCCAGAACCCCCCGGTCTTCCCACAGAGTCACGGTCCAGCCCTACCCGCGTCAACCTCATTGGCAAAGCATATTGCCTCCTAGGCCAGAATGCCGACCGGCACGGCGGTCGTTGCAGCATCGCCAGCCCCGGTTCGTGCAGGATCTGCGCGGTATTTGCCAGCAGCTCGGAGCCCTGTCGGCCGTCCATGAGCCGATGGTCGAAGGAGAGCGCCAGCTGGGTGCCCCAGCGCGGCTCGACGCGTTCGTTCCCGTCGTCGTCCTGGACGACCCACGGCATACGGCGGACGGCACCGACGGCCAGGATGGCGGCCTCTTCCGGGTTGAGGATGGGCGTACCGGTGTCCACGCCGAACACCCCGACGTTGGTGAGCGTGACGGTCCCGCCGGTCATGTCCTGAGGGGAGGTGCGGCTGGCTCGGGCGGTCGCGGTGAGGTCCGACAGCGCCTGGGCCAGTTCACGCAACGACAACCGGTCCGCACCCTTGATGTTCGGCACGACCAGACCGCGCTCCGTCGCCGCAGCCACACCGAGGTTGACGTAGTGCTTCAGGACGATCTCCTGCGCCGCCTCGTCCCAACTGCTGTTCGCCTCAGGGGCCTTGGCCAACGCGATCAGGAAGGCCCGGACGAAGAACAGCAGCGGGGTCACCCGTAGCTCGCGGAACTCCCCGCGCCCCGCGACGAGTTCACGCAGCCGCGTGGTCGCGGTGACATCGACGGTGATGAACTCGGTGACGTGCGGCGCGGTGAACGCGGAGGCGACCATGGCGGCGGCCGTATGCCTGCGAACTCCGCGGATCGGTATGCGGGTTTCGGAGGTCCGGGAGGTGTCGGGGGCCGGGGCGGAAACGGCCTGCGGGGCTGCGCCTCGGGCGGACTCGTGGACGTCTTCGCGGGTGATGGTGTTCCCGCGGCCGGTGGGGGCGACGGTTGCCAGGTCGACGCCGAGATCCTTGGCGAGTTTGCGGACCGGCGGTTTGGCCGCCGGCCGGGCTGCGGCTCGGTCCGGGCCGCTGTCCTCGACACCGCCCGCCGCACGTTGGGGCTGCGCCTGGGCGGGACGCCTTCTGCGACGGCCGGCGCCGGTGCCCTGCGGACCGTAACCGACCAGCAGTGCGGCCTGTTCCGAATCCGGCTGCCGCACCGCCCCGCCGTCCGGTTCTCGGTCTGCCGCCTCTCCCGGTGCGTCGGTGTCGATCGTGATGAGCGGCCTGCCGACCGGGAGCAACTCCCCCACGTCCGCGTGGAGGGCGCTGACCACCCCGGCGTAGGGCGAGGGAAGTTCGACGGCGGCCTTGGCCGTCTCCACCTCGACGATGTCACCGGGCCGGTGTAGGACCTCGTGGCTCGTGGCATAGAGCATTGCGCTGACCAGCAGGTTCCCAATCCGTCTCAGGACGTTGACCTACGTCTCTGTCTCACCGCCCCTGGCATTTCCTCGCGGGGCCACACAAGCGTGGTGGATGATGGGGCGGTGCAGCTCCCGTACGTGTACCGCGTCACCAAGTACGACCCCGCCGACCGTGACGAACACGGGCATTACACCGGCAGTGAGGACACGGTCAGCGATCACGGCGAGGTCGAGGCGTCTTGTCTTCAGGCGGTCGCGGCCTTCGCCGCGGAGACCGGCGTCGATCGCCTGGCCGTACGTGAACCGCAGATTCCGTCCTTCGCGTACTTCGGTGTGGAATCTCCGGTGGACGGCTTTGGGTTGGACGGGTTCTTCCCTGCCGGCCCCACCGGTTTTCACGACGGGGCAGAAATACCGCTCGAAATCGGGCTGCGGCTGGTGCGCGCCATGTTGCGCGACGATGGCGCCTGGTGCCGGCTGGAGGTGGAAGGCGCGTTCGCGGTCCATGTGGGACGGGACCAATACCTCTACATCAGCAGCAATCTGCCTTGCGGAGAAGCGGTGGCCCACATCCGGGAGTTCGGACTGTTCCCAGAACGCCTGGACGCCTCCCCGTACGCCTTCGAGGCCGAGGAGGAAGGGCAGGTCATCCAGCGGCCCGGCGATGACGACTTCTGGGCCGACCTGCACAGGGAAGTCGCCACCGGTCGTGCGGGAATCCTGGAAGAGACGTATCTCGAAGGAGCTTCACGATGGCACCACCTCACCAGCGACACCATCGACCTGGTTCGAGTGGGACTGGCTCCCCGGGCCCGTCTCGCCGTCTGGCCGTCCCTGTCCACCGACATCGACGCCGTCCTGAGAGCCCTGCCCGCTGACGGCCTCGTCGAAGGCGTCTGGCAGGACAACGACGGAAACATCCGCAGCGCCATCGCCAACGAGGACGAGTTCCCCGAACTGACCGCCCGGATATCCCGTGCCCGTGCCGCCGCGCTCCTGTCTGTATATGCGGGTGAGTCTGTTCCTCTGTGCACTGCTGTCATGCCCGACAACGACGGAGTCCTACGGGCTCGTTGGCGAACCGAGCCGACGCCGAGCGACCGTGACTGGGTACTTCGTCAGCCTCAAGGGTGAGCGCTTCGACCGGCCTGTCCCGGATGGGTGGCCGGCCGGCCACCAAGTGGCCATCGGTCGTGAGATCCGGCCACGGAATCTGAGATCCCACATGAAGGTGTAGGGACTCATCGTCCATGTCTTACGGCGCTCTTGTGATCTGCGACTTTGCGCGGTGTCTCACGGAGTGTCAGCAGAGAGCCGTCTCATCGCGATGTCAATTCCTCGGAGATCCGCCATCGTGAAGGTCAGCCGCGACCGGCAGGGGGTGCCGCACCATGGCACTGCCCCCTCTCAGTTCGAGCGGATCAGAGTTGCTGTCCCGCCCAACAGTTGTTGCCTACGAAGTCCTCCTCATCCGGCGCTGTGGCACTTGAGCTGTGCGTCGATTTGCGCGGCGGTCTTGGGACCGTCGTCGGTCCAGTACTGTCCGGCCTTCAGTTTCGCCGCGGAGATCGTGCGCAGCGTGACGACGCCGTCCCGGCCGTCGCCTGACGGATCCAGGTACCCGACCACGAGGTTGCGGGGGATGGCGGACCGGGCCGGCTCTGGGGCGTGGTTCTCGAATCCGTCACCGGACCAGAGTGTGGCGACGCCTTTCCAGGCTGATGGTGTCGTGGGGTTGGAGGCCCACCACAGGACGTCCGGATTCGCGCTGGTGTCGTCGTCGAAGTCCGTGACCTCTACGCGCCGGATCACGTCAGTGGGGCAGACGGGGAATTTGACGACGATCGTCTGTCCTTCGACGCGTGCGCCAAGGACGGGGGGCACGGGGTCCGACATGCTGTAGGCGCCGTACACCCATGCGCCGACGGCCGCGAGGACGGCCAGTACGAGTACTGAGCCTCCCACCGCGAAGGGCCACACGGGTACTTTCCGGGGTTGCCTCAGCATGAATAGCCGCCGTCCTTCCAATTCGCGCGACGCTCCCACCTGTTGTGGCATGGGTTTCGCCCTGCCCGCATGTACATGTAGGCGAAGCGCCATCCGTACTTCATCCACTGCTTTTTGTGGCGATTTTCGTGCCGGATCCTGGCCGGCGTGACGTATCGGCTGGACGAGGTGAAGTAGGTGGTGCCGAGTGTGGTTCCGCCGCGGGCGTGGAGTCCTCGGCCGCCGGTGCACGCGCGCATACCGTAGCGGTACCGGCATCGGTAGCCGAGGTAGCGGGACCCGACGTACGCGAGGCCGACGCCGACAATGCGGGCCTGCTGGCGGTTGTTCCACCGGTTGGCGGCCCGGTAGAAGCGCTTGCCGTAGTGCCAGGCGAGCTTCGCACCGATGCTGACGTGGAAGCCCCAGAACCTGCCGTCGAGGTCGTAGCGGTTGATCGGGTCGCCGCCGCAGTACTCGTAGGCGTTGGCCGAGCCGCCGGGTACGGGGTCGATGGACAGGAAGCGTCCGGTGGCGGGGGCGTAGAGGCGCACGCCCATGAGGGTGGCGCCGGTGACCGTTTCGCTGGAGCGCTGCTTTTCGCCGAGCCAGCTGTATCGGGTGGCGGTGGTGTCGCCCTGTGTGGTGCCGTACTCGTCGTAGGCGAGTGCGGTCAGGGTCTGGCTGGTGTCCAGGGGGAGTTCCACGGTGACGTCGCCGTGGATGTCGGCGAGCTGCAGGACTGTGTCGCCGGTGGCGCTGGTGACGGCGCCGAGGTCTCCGCCGATGTCCTGGACGTTGCGGCTGATCGTCGAGCTGGTCTCCTGGATCCAGTCGGGGCTGTCGCCGTCGGCGCCGTAGTGGCTGGTCTTGGATCCGGTCTGGGTCCAGGTGCCGCTGCCGTCGGATTCGGTGGTCCAGGCGGCGAGGCGGCCGGCCGCGTCCAGGGTCCAGGTCTGCCGACTGGTGCCGGAAGTCTGCTGGCGGACGAGGTCGTTGGCGTAGTAGCCGATGGTCGCGCCGGACGCTGGGTCGTGGTGCGCCCGAGAGCGTCGTAGACCGTGCCGGAGCTCTCCAGCCGGTCGGCGCTGTCGTACGAGTACGACGTCGTCTTGGCGCCCGTGCTGGTGCAGGCCGTGCCGACGTCGCTGGTGGCGACGGCGAGGGCGGTGCGGTTGGTGTTGTTGTCGAAGGTGTAGTCGCGGCGGGTGCAGGCGCCGTCCGGGTCAGTGTCGTCGGCCCGGGTGAGGCGTCCGGCGACGTCAAGGTCGAGGCGATCACGATGGCCGCCACCAGCGTCCCGGAGGCCCTGGAGGTCTTCACCGTCGCGGGCGACCCCGACGCCCTGGTCCGCGTCCGGGTGACCAACGTGCAGCACCTGAGAGATGTCATCGACCGGCTCCGGCGCTCGGGCGCCGTAATCGGCACGAAGACGCTCATGGTGCTGGGCGCATGGCGCAGGGGTGACTGGGACAACGGATGAGCGATGTACCCAGGAGGCAACATTTCTTGCCTGCCAGGTTGACATGCGATGGGAGATGGTTGCAGCCTGAAAGAAATCCCTCGTGAACCGTGACCCGTGACCCGCGCACCATGAGCCGCGCACCGGAAAGGACGTACCGATGTCCACCACCACCGGAGGCAACGACATCGACTTCGAGAACATCGAGGAACTGGACATTCCTCGCCTGGCGGAGAACCGCGAGACCATCGAGGCCGAACGCGCCCACCGCAAGCGGCAGTTGGCGGCGGCGTTCCGGATCTTCGCCCGCTACGGCTTCGACGAGGGCATCGCCGGACACATCACCGCGCGGGACCCCGAGTTCCCCGAGAGGTTCTGGGTCAACCCGTACGCGGTGCACTTCTCCAGGATCCGCGTCAGCGACCTGCTTCTCATCGACGAGGAGGGCCGGGTCGTCGAGGGTGAACGCAGGACCAACAAGGCGGCCTTCTGGATCCACTCCTCCGTCCACCAGGCCCGTCCGGACGTCGTGGCGGTGGCGCACGCCCACACCATCCACGGCAGGGCCTTCGCGTCACTGGACAAGCTCCTGGACCCGATCGTGCAGGAGTCCTGCGCCTTCTACGACGACCATGTCCTGTTCGACGAGTACAAGGGCCTGGTGCTGGAGCGGACCGAGGGCGAGCTGATCGCCGCCCGGCTCGGCGACCGACGGGCCGCCATTCTCCGCCACCACGGTCTGCTGACGGTCGGACGGTCCGTCGAAGAGGCCGCGTGGTGGTTCATCACCATGGACCGCGCGTGCCAGATGCAGCTCCTCGCCGACGCCGCCGGCAAGCCCCGGATCATGACCGAGGAGGAAGTCACCCTGGCGCACCGGCAGTTCAGCAACGCCAACATGGCCCGGCACAACTTCAACCTCCTGGCCGACCTCGTGGTGGAGGAAGAACCCGACGTCCTGGGCTGAGCCGCCGCGAGGACAACCGCACGTCGACTGCTACACGTCGGGCGCGTAGTGCTTCCCGTCGCCCCGGCGCTCCTCCGGAGGCAGATTCCGTCGCGGCGTCTCGACCGGTCCTACGGCGAGACCGCGCACCCGCTGCCAACCGGCCCGGGCCCGCGGGTGGTAGCGCCGCTCGAACGGCACCAGGTGCCAGCCGAGCGCGACCGCACGACCGACCACCCACAGCCCGACCGCGCTCCGACGCGACCAGCGATAGCCCAACTTGGCACGCACCGTGGGCGGATACATCCCGACGGTGAGCCAGACGAAGGGCCGCGTCAGCGGACCGCGGATCACCCGCCACACCATCTCCGGCAGCCACTTCAGGAAAGGTGGCCTGCCGATGCGGCGGATGTCGAGCACGGCGCGTGCCGCCCGGTTGTCCTCCAGGGTGTCGGCGCACATCCGCTCGAAGTACGCGCTGAATCCTGCCCAGTTGGCCGGAGCGGGCCGGTCGCTGACCCCGTAGAGCCGGTACCACTGAAGACTCTCGGCGTAGAACCGCTCCTTCTGTTCCTCCGTCAACGGCCGGCCGAAGTACCGGCACACCAGCACCGGGACCATGACGAAGGTCGCGTGTGCCCAGAAGAAGGTGTCCGGGTCGAGGGCGTGGTAGCGCCGGCCCTGGCTGTCGATGCCCTTGATGTCGACGTGGTAGTCGCGTACCTCGCGGGCCGTTCGGGCCGCGTCCGGGCCGTCGTAGATCACTCCGGCGATCGGGTAGAGCGAGCGGAGCAGCCGTTCCCAGCGCTCGTCGAAGAACTCTGAGTGTTCCTCGACTCCGGCGCCGAGGGCGGGATGCATGTTCTGCATCGACCCGGCCCAGAGGCCGATCAGCATGCCCCGCCAGTCGCTGAAGTACCGCCAGGCCAGAGACGACGGACCGAGCGGCTCGGGCGCCGACGCGTCGCCGAGTGTGGTCAAGGGCCGCTCCTGACTGCAGAGTTGTGGATCTTACAGGGCCCACCAGCAGTACAGCCGCCGGTTCTCCGCCACGGCTCTCCCGGCCAGGCCGGACAGCAGTTGAAGCACCTCCAACGCCTCGGTGGGCGGGAGACCGTAGGCGCTCAGTTCCTCGAAGTCCGCGCACGGCCCTGCCACCGCGCCCAGTTGGTCGGCGGACGCCGAGGCCGGCGCGTCCCGGAGTGTGTCGGAGACGCTGATGACGAAGGCGCCTTCGGCCTCGGGGTCGGAGAGCAGTTGCCCGGCACGGGGGCGGGCGCCTGCCTCGTCGTAGGTGCGGTCCGTGAGGAGCGCTTCGAGCCGCGCCATCACGACCACCGAGTCGATGCCCTTGAGGGACAGCACGTCGAACACCGACCCATCCGGCCCGCCCGGTTCGTCGAGCACACCTACGGCGTCCTCCTCACTCGCGGCAGAGAAGTAGTCGCACATCACCATGCCGTAGAGCGTGCCCTATGCCGCCTTCTGAGGACCACTGTCGTACGGTGACCGCTCCGGGGGGAACGAAGGGGCGGGAACAGGAATGTACGGGGGCGAGTCGGTGCGTACGCTGCCAGACGTCTTGCGGGAGCACGCGACCCGGATCGGCGAGAAGACCGCATACCGGGACGACCGACGTGCCGTCACCTACCGGGAGTTGGAGCAGCGCACGGGGCGAGTGGCAGGGCATCTGGTACGGCTCGGGGTACGGCGTGGGGACCGGGTCGCGATCCATCTGGGCAACCGGGTGGAGCTGGTGGAGACCTGGCTCGGGGTACTGCGTGCCGGAGCGGTCGGCGTGCTGCTCAACTCCGGTGCGTCGGAAGAGGAGTTGGCGTACTTCCTCGACGACAGCGGTGCCGTCGCGGTCGTCACCGAGGAGCCGGTCGCCGTACCGATCGCCCAACTGGGCGCTGTGCAGCGGGTGATCGTCGGCGGACGGGACGAACCGACCGACGGCGCGGTCGCCTTCGAGTCCCTCGCCGGGACGGATTCGGGCACGGCGCCCCGTGACGACCTCGGGCTCGACGAGCCGGCCTGGATCCACTACACCTCGGGCACGACCGGGCAGAGCAAGGGCGTTGTCTCCACGCAGCGTTCGGGACTGTGGTCGGTGACGGCGGCCTACGTACCGGCGTACGGACTGGAGCAACAGGACGAACTGCTCTGGCCGTTGCCGATGTTCCACGCCCTCGGTCACTCCGTGTGCCTGTTGGGCGTCCTCTCGGTCGGGGCGACCGCGCGCGTCCTCGCGCCGGGCGCGAACGTCGCCGAGGCGCTGACCGCCGAGCGGTTCACGATCCTGGGCGGGGTGCCCGCCACCTACCGCCTTCTGCTGGAGTCACTGCGGGAGACGGCGCGTCCGGTGCCGGCGTCGCTACGGGTGTGCGTCAGCGGAGGAGCACCCTGTTCCCCCGAATTGCGGGCCGAGGTCGAACTGGCCCTGGCCGCACCTCTGTTGGACGGGTACGGCTCCACGGAGACCTGCGGGAAGATCGCGGTCGAGCGACTCGACGGCCCCCGTGACGACCCCTCGCGTGGTTTTCCGCTGCTGGTACTGGACGTCCGGATCACCGATTCGTCCACCGGTGCCGAGGCCGGCGACGGGGACGAGGGCGAGATCTGGGTGCGTGGTCCCGGACTGATGGCCGGCTACCACAACCGTCCGGACGCGACCGCCGAGGCGCTCACCGACGGCTGGTACCGCACCGGTGACCTCGGTCGGCGCGACGCGAACGGTCATCTCCATGTCACCGGCAGGGTCAAGGAGTTGATCATCCGGGGCGGTGTGAACATCAACCCCTCCGAAGTGGAGCGGGTGTTGCTGGCCCGCCCCGACATCGCCGACGCCGCTGTGGTCGGCCGGCGGCACGACGTGCTGGGCGAGGTGCCGGTGGCGTTCGTCGTACCCGGCCCGGACGGGGTCGACACGGCGCGGGCGCTCGCCGCCTGCCGCGAACGACTGTCCGGGTTCAAGGTGCCGGACGAGATCTACCCCACCGCGTCCCTCCCCCGCACCGCCTCCGGCAAGATCGCCCGTGCCGTGCTCGCCGAGCAGCTGCCGGAACGCCTCGCCGCGGAACGTACGACCGCCTCGGCCGCGCTGCGCGAGCGCCTCTCGGCCGCGTCCGACGCCGTGCTCGACCTGGTCCTCGAAGTGACGTCACGGACCCTCGACGTCCCCGTGCCGGAACTCGACCCCGACGTGCCGTTCAACGCGCAGGGCCTCACCTCGCTCGGCGGTGTGCTGCTGCGCGACCGGCTCGGCACGGCTACCGGTCTCACCCTGCCCGCGACGCTGGTGTTCGACCACCCCACGCCCACCGCCGTGGCGGCCCTGGTGCGCGACGCGCTGCACGGCGGCACCCGCCCCGGCCCCGCGCGCACGTCCGGCGACGGCCATCACGCCGAACCCGGGGAACCGATCGCCGTCGTGGCCATGGCCTGCCGCTACCCGGGCGGAGTGGAATCCCCGGAGGACTTGTGGCAGTTGGTCGCCGACGGCACCGACGCGACCTCCGACTTCCCCACCGACCGCGGCTGGAACGTGGCCGACCTGTACGACCCCGACCCCGACCGCCTCGGCAAGTCGGTCACCCGCCGGGGCGGATTCCTGGACCGCGCGGCCGACTTCGACGCGGCGTTCTTCAGCATGTCGCCCCGCGAGGCCCTCGCCACCGACCCCCAGCAGCGACTGCTCCTGGAGACCGGCTGGGAACTGCTGGAGCGGGCGGGCATGGACCCCGCCGGTCTGCGCGACAGCGACACCGGCGTCTTCGTCGGCGTCATGCACGCGACCTACGCGAGCCGACTGCTGCACCGCGGCGGGCACGAGTTGGAGGCGCATCTCGCCCTCGGCTCGGCGGGCAGCGTGGCCTCCGGCCGTATCGCGTACACGCTGGGGCTGCGCGGGCCCGCCGTGACGGTGGACACCGCGTGCTCGTCGTCGCTGGTCGCGATGCATTCGGCGGTACGGTCCCTGCGCGACGGGGAGTGCTCACTGGCCGTCGCCGGCGGGGTCACGGTGATGGCCTCGCCCGGCCCGTTCATCGCGTTCAGCAGGCTGCGCGGGCTGGCTCCGGACGGCCGCTGCAAGCCCTTCTCGGCGGCGGCCGACGGTACCGCCTGGGGCGAGGGTGTCGGCCTGGTCCTGCTGGAACGGCTCTCCGACGCACGGCGCAACGGCCATCCCGTACTGGCCGTACTGCGCGGCTCGGCCGTCAACTCCGACGGCGCGTCCAACGGGCTCACCGCGCCCAACGGCCCCGCCCAGCAACGGGTGATCCGCTCGGCGCTGGCCGACGCGGGCCTGACCCCGGCCGGCATCGACACCGTGGAGGCGCACGGCACGGGCACCGCACTCGGCGACCCGATCGAGGCACAGGCGCTCCTCGCCACCTACGGCCAGGACCGCACCGCCCAACACCCGCTGTGGCTGGGCTCGTTGAAGTCCAACCTCGGGCACACCCAGGCCGCGGCCGGTGTCGGCGGCGTCATCAAGACCGTACTGGCGATGCACCACGACCGGCTCCCCCGCACCCTCCACGCCGACGAACCGTCGCCGCACGTGGACTGGTCGTCGGGCACCGTACGACTGCTGTCCCAGGACGAGGAATGGCGACCCGAGCACGGCCGCCCGCGACGGGCGGCGGTGTCGGCGTTCGGCATCGGCGGGACCAACGCGCACGTGATCCTGGAGGAGCCCGAGGCGGTTGGAGCCGAAGAACCACCCCTTCGCCGCCCCGTGACACCCCCACTGCTGCTCTCCGCCGCGAGCCCGGCAGCCCTGCGCGAACAGGCCGCACGCACCGCCGCCTTTCTCCGCGCCCACCCCGAACTCCCCCTGCCGGACCTGGCGTTCACCCACGCCACCGCCCGAGCCGCGCTCCCCCACCGAGCCACCGTCCCCATCGACGACCGCAGGGCGGCACTGACCGCCCTCGACGCCCTGACGACCTCCGCCCCGCCACACACCACCAACTCCGCCGCCCGCCTGGCCTTGCTCTTCACCGGCCAGGGAGCCCAACGGACGGGCATGGGACGGGAGTTGTACGACACCTTCCCGGAGTTCGCGACCACCTTCGACGCCTTGTGCGCGCGCTTCGACGCCCACTTGGAGCGTCCGCTGCGCTCAGTCCTCTGGGACGCCGCCGCGGGCGTGTTGCTGAACCGTACGGACTTCGCGCAGGCCGCCCTGTTCACCTTCGAGGTGTCCGTCTTCCGGCTGCTCGAATCCTGGGGCGTACGGCCGGAGTTCCTGGCCGGACACTCGGTCGGCGAGCTGGCGGCGGCCCACTGCGCGGGCGTGCTGTCCGAGGCGGACGCCGTCGAACTGGTCGCGGCGCGCGGGAGGTTGATGCGCGAGCTGCCGCAGGGCGGTGCCATGGTGGCACTCGACGCCACCGAGGCGGAGGTGACGCCCGAGCTGACCGAGGGGGTCGCGATCGCGGCCGTGAACGGTCACCGCGCGGTCGTCGTCTCCGGCGTGGAGGAGCCGGTCCTCGCGCTCGCCGAGCGTTTCGCCGTACGAGGCCGCCGTACCGTCCGGCTACGGGTCAGCCACGCCTTCCACTCCCCTCTCATGGAGCCGATGCTCGCCGAATTCGGCCGCGTCGCAGGTGAGTTGACATACCGCTCCCCCACCATCCCGGTGATGTCGGGCCTGACCGGGCTTCCGGCCACCGGGGAGGAACTAAGGTCGGCCGCGTACTGGGTACGGCACGCCCGTGAGGCCGTGCGGTTCGGGGACGCCGTGCACTGGCTGGCGCACGACGGACGGGTGACCGCGTTCACCGAGATCGGCCCGGACGCCCAGCTCACGGCCCAGGCCGCGGCAAGCCTGGCAGAGACCGGAAAGGAACTGCTCTTCACCGCGGCTACCCGCCGGGACGGCGCCGAGCCACGGACCGTGTTCGACGCACTCGGCCAACTCCACGTCCATGGCGTGCGGTTGGACTGGCACCGGGTGTACGCGGACAGCGGTGCCCGACGCATCGACGGCCTGCCGACCTATCCCTTCCAGCGGCAGCGCTACTGGCTGTCCGACACCGGCGCCGACGCGACCGCCGGTTCCGGGCATCCGCTGCTCACGCAGACGGTCACGGTGCCGGGTACGGAACGCCTGCTGTGCACGGGCCGGTTGTCCGGCGCGGCCCAGCCGTGGCTGCGCGACCACGTGGTGGGCGGACACACCCTCGTGCCCGGCGCCGCGTTCGCCGACCTCGTGCTGCACGCGGGCGACCTGTGCGGTCTCGCCGTACTGGAGGAACTCGCCCTGCTGAACCCGCTGTTCCTCCCCGAGGACGACGAAGCGGGCATCCAACTCCAGGTGGTCCTGGGCGAGCCGGACGACTCCGGGCGCCGCGCGGCGGACGTGTACGCGCGGCCCGAGGAGTCCGGTGCGCTCGGCGCCTGGACGCAGCACGCGACCGGTCGGCTCGGCCCGGCCGTTCCGGGTGTCCTGGACGGCGCGGTCTCCCTCACGGCGTGGCCGCCGGCGGGTGCTACGCGGGTGGATCTCTCCGGTGCCTACGACCGGGTGGCCTCGGCCGGGCTGGCGTACGGTCCGGCGTTCCAAGGCGTCAGGGCGTTGTGGCGGCGGGACGACGAACTCTTCGCCGAGGTCGGGCCGTTGCCGGTCGCGGACGCCCGGCACCACATGCTCCACCCGGCCCTCCTGGAC
>NZ_JBHXME010000216.1:0-15406 GCF_042721125.1 Streptomyces sp. NPDC058469 | reverse complement strand
GTGCGGGGGGTCGCGGGAGTGCTCTCGGTTTTGCCGGGCTCTGTGCTGTACGGCTGGGGGTCGTCACCGCGCTGACGTTGCCGTTGCTGGCGTGGCTGACGGATGTGTCGGTGGACGCGTCGCTGTCGGTGCTGGGGTTCGACGCGTTCGGTGCGGGGATCGAGTTGCACGGGCATCTGGGCATGGCGTTGGTGCTCGGTGCGGTGTGGGGTGCGGGGGCGGGGGGTGTCGGGGGGCTGCTCGCGTACGCGACCGGGGCTGCGGGGCGGCAGGCTTCGCGGCTGGCACTGGGTGACTTGGGGAAGGCGGTTCCGGTTCCTGGGTCGGGGTCAGGGTCAGGCTCGGGGTCGGGGTCGGATGCCTGGGCGCCGGGGCAGGCGGGCCAGCCGGGTCATCCCGAACATGCGCAGCCTGCGGGGGGCGCGGGACACGCAGGGCACCCGGAGACCTCAGGGGACTCGGGGCCCTACGTGCCGAGTTCGCCTTACCGCGCGCCGAACCCTGCGACCAACCCGTATCTGCAACTGCCCGACGAGCTACGGCAACCGGAGGACGGCGGGCCACCGCCGCCTGGTGGAGCCTGGCCTGGCCGGAAGCGGCCGGGGCAGGGGGGTGGGGCGGGGCCTGGGGGGTCGGGGCCGGGTGGTGCGGGGTTGCGTGGTTCGGGAACTGGCGGTGCGGGGCCTGGTGGTGGGGCTGGGTCCCGTGGACCAGGGTGGCCGCCGGACTCGGGCTCGCCTCAGGAGGGTGTGTGGCCGCCGGGTGCGCGGCCGCCGCAGGAAGGTGGTCGGCCGCCTTCCGGAGGCTCACGGCCCGGCAGTGCCCCTCAACCCCCGGGAAGCGCAGGGCAGTTCGGGACCGGCCCGGCGCCCGGAGCCGTAGGGCCCGGTGGAGTCGGTCCGTACCGCGGAAGCTCGCAGCCGCCCGGAGTCGTCCCGCCGGACGACGGCGCTCGCTCCTACGACGACCCGCAGTCGCCCGGCACCCCTCCGCCGCCCACCGACATGTACGGCGCTCCGACCATGGCCCAGTCCTACGAGCCGCCGTCCCGGCCGCCTCGGCGTCGACCCGGGCCACGTTCGCGGGACTGGCCGGAGGACGACTCGGACGGCGGGCAGCAACCTCCGCCACCTCCGCCACCGCCCCCTCCGGGGAGGCCCAAGGGACGCCGGTGAGCTTTCGTCGGTGCCCGGCGAACCGTGCCCGGCGCCGGACGGAGTGCGGGCGGTGGCGTCCCGACAGCCCAACGACCCCACACATAGCGCCCCACCCGTCCGGCCGTATCACCCGCGTCCGGCGCCGTACCAATTCCTCCTCGCCCGATGACCAGCCAACTCCCGATCGGCACCACACCCACCACGATCACATCAACACACCTTCCGACCGCCCCTCAGCCCACTCGCGACCACGCCCGGCCCACTCCTGACCACCACTCCGCCCCTCCGTGGTCGCCCCGTAAGATTCACGCCACCGACCCGACACCCACTGTTCCGTGTCCGCTGGGCGGACCTCTGCGGCATAAGGCACTCCGTGCCGGATACGGTGGGTGCATCATGAGCGCTTCGCAGACCTCTGACGTCCCCACTCTCCTCGTCAAGATCTTCGGCAAGGACAGGCCGGGCATCACGGCCGGACTCTTCGACACCCTCGCCGCCTACTCCGTCGACGTGGTCGACATCGAGCAGGTCGTCACGCGTGGCCGGATGGTGCTGTGCGCACTCGTGACGCCGCCGGCCGCCGGGCTCGAAGGGGATCTGCGGGCCACCGTGCACAGCTGGGCCGAGTCGATGAAGATGCAGGCGGAGATCATCTCCGGCCTCGGCGACAACCGGCCGCGCGGGCTGGGCCGTTCGCTCGTGACCGTGCTCGGCCATCCGCTCACCGCGGAGTCCACCGCCGCGATCGCCGCGCGTATCACCCTGGCCGGCGGCAACATCGACCGTATCTTCCGCCTCGCCAAGTACCCCGTGACAGCGGTCGAGTTCGCGGTGTCCGGCGTGGAGACCGAGCCCCTGCGCACCGCCCTCGTCACCCACGCGGCGACGTTCGGCGTCGACATCGCCGTCGTGGCGGCGGGGCTGCACCGGCGGGCCCAGCGTCTAGTCGTCATGGACGTCGACTCCACGCTCATCCAGGACGAGGTCATCGAACTCTTCGCCGCGCACGCCGGCTGCGAGGACGAGGTCGCCGAGGTGACCGCCGCCGCGATGCGCGGGGAGCTGGACTTCGAGCAGTCGCTGCACGCGCGCGTGGCGTTGCTGGAGGGGCTGGACGCCTCGGTCGTCGACAAGGTGCGCAGCGAGGTGCGCCTGACGCCGGGGGCCCGCACTCTCATCCGTACGCTCAAGCGGCTCGGCTATCAAGTCGGCGTCGTATCGGGCGGGTTCACCCAGGTCACCGACGACCTCAAGGACCGGCTCGGGCTCGACTTCGCCCAGGCCAACACGCTGGAGATCATCGACGGCAAGCTGACCGGCAAGGTCACCGGCGAGATCGTCGACCGCGCGGGCAAGGCACGGCTCCTGCGCCGCTTCGCCGCCGAGGCCGGCGTACCGCTCGCGCAGACCGTGGCGATCGGCGACGGCGCCAACGACCTGGACATGCTCAACGCGGCCGGTCTCGGTGTCGCCTTCAACGCGAAGCCGGTCGTACGGCAGGCCGCGCATACCGCGGTGAACGTGCCGTTCCTCGACACAGTGCTGTATCTGCTGGGCGTCACCCGCGAAGAGGTCGAGGCCGCGGACACGCACGACGAGGACTGATCCCGGACCAGGAGGCTCGATCCCGGACCGGCACAAGCACGAGAACACGGGACGAGGCCGATCTCGCGCCTACGCCAACCTTCAGGGGCCCGGCACCGCACGGTGCCGGGCCCCTTCTCGTGCACGGTCGCTGCGCTGCTCCGATTACTCCGACGGCGCCCAGTAGTCGTCCAGCGTGGCCACGCCCGGCTCCAGCGCCTTCCAGGAACCGGGGAAGGACAGCACGGCGAAGCCGGCGGCCGCGAATCCACGTTGCTTCAGCCACTCACGGGCCTCGGCGCTGCCCGTACCGCTCTCCGCATCGGGGAGGATCTCGGCCAGGCCCTGCACGCTCGGGTTGTGGCCGACGAGGACCACGTTCCGCGCGTCGTCCGGCGTCTCGTTCAGCACCGCGATCAGCTCGCCGGGCGAGGCCTCGTAGAGCCTCTCCTCGTAGACGGTTTTCGGCCGGTGCGCGAGTTCGTGGACGGCGAGCTTCCAGGTCTCTCTCGTCCGGACGGCGGTGGAGCAGAGGGCCAGATCGAAGGGGATGCCGGTGTCGGCCAGCCTGCTTCCGGCGGTGGCCGCGTCCAGGCGGCCCCGCTCAGCGAGCGGCCGCTCGTGATCGGTCACCTCGGGCCAGTCGGCTTTCGCATGCCGGAAGAGGATAATCCTGCGGGATTCTGCGACGCTCATGGGATCCAGCTTCGCATGAAACAGGCCATGGGGCGCAGGGAGTTGACGGGGCGGCTCCGCGGGTGCTCAGCGGGCTATGAGCTGCTGTACGCGCTCGAACAAATGGGTGATCATCGGGTCCGAGGCCGCCGCTTGCGCGTCCGTCGGGTTGAGCATCATCACGAGCAGCACGACGAACGCGAGGGCCGGCAGGGCGAGGGCCCACCACGGCAGCCTGATGTCGACGCCGCCCGTGGTCGCCGGGAGGGGCCGGGTGTGCGTAGGGGCCGACATGGATGCCTCCGCTGGTCTCCGAGTGGTCCGCGATCCGCTTCTCGCGGTCACACCTCGAAGTTACGGAACGCGCGGCCCCCAACCCATCCGGAGATCCACCCACTTGACCCTGAGCCTCACCCCCTAGGGGATGGTGGGGACAACCCCACCATCGGCCCGCGGAGGCACGTTCAAGGGCGCACGGTCACGGCGACGCGATCGTCGCGATGATGGCGATGACGATGAAGATGGCGAAGAACGAGCCGAAGACGAGGAGCATCTTCCTCTGGCCGTTCTGGGGGTTCGGGTCGAGCACTGGCATACGGCAAGTCTTGCACCCTTCGTCCGCACCTGATGCGCCGGGGTGAGGGCGGACGGAGTGAGGTCGGACCGGGTGAGGTCGGCCAGGGCCCGGGCGGGCTCAGCGGGCCGCCTCGTCCTCCACCGTACGGTTGCGGCCCGCGAGGACGCCGACGGCCATCTGCGGGATCATCAGGCCGGCCATGAGGGCGATCGGCAGTCCCCAGCCGCCGCTGTGCTGGTAGAGCACCCCGACCAGGAGCGGCCCCGGGATGGAGATCAGATACCCGGTGCTCTGCGCGAAGGCCGACAACTGGGCGACGCCCGCACCGGTCCTGGCCCGCATGCCGACCATCGTCAGGGCCAGCGGGAAGGAGCAGTTGGCGATGCCGAGCAGTACCGCCCAGGCCCAGGCGCCGCCGGCCGGCGCGAGGTACAGGCCCGCGTATCCGGCGAGGCCGCAGACGCCGAGGGCGATCACGATCGGGCCCTGCCGGGGCAGCCGGGTGGCCAGACGCGGGATGACGAAGGCCAGCGGCACGCCCATCACCATGGTGACGGCCAGGAGCAGCCCGGCGGTGCCCGCGGAGACCCCCGCGTCCCGGAAGATCTGCGCCATCCACCCCATCGTGATGTACGCGGCGGTGGCCTGGAGCCCGAAGAACACGGCGAGCGCCCAGGCGGTACGGCTGCGGGTGATCCGCAGCTCCGGCCGCGCCTGCCCGGCCTCCCGCGCGCGGGCTCGCGTCACCGTCGAAGTCCCGGGCGCGGGTGTCCCCTCGGCGCCTTCCCGCGCGCGGGAGGGCCGTTCCCCGGAGGGCGCCTCCCGGTGTCGTACGAGAGCGATCCACGGCAGTACGGCAGCGGCGGCCAGTGCTGCCCACACGGCGAGGCCGGAGCGCCAACTGCCGCCCAGGGCCTCGGTCATGGGCACGGTGACCGCGGCGGCGGAAGCGGTGCCGAGGGCCAGGGCCATCGAGTACAGGCCGGTCATGGAACCGACCCGGTCCGGGAACCAGCGCTTGACGATCACCGGCATCAGGACGTTGCTGACCGCGATGCCCATGAGCGCGAGCGCGCTGCCGACCAGGAAGCCGGCCGTACCGCCGATGTAGGGCCGTATGAGCAGGCCCGCGGTGATGAGGACCATGCCCGCGCAGACCACCGCGGCCGGGCCGAAGCGGCGGGCGAGGCGCGGAGCCATGACGCCGAAGACGGCGAAGCACAGCGCGGGCACGGAGGTGAGCAGTCCGGCGACGCTGCCGCTCATGCCGAGCCCGTCGCGGACCTCTTCGAGGAGGGCGCCGAGGCTGGTGATGGCGGGGCGGAGGTTCAGCGCGGCCATCACGATGCCGACGACGAGCAGACGCGCGGTCCACGCGCGTGTGGATGCTTTCTCGGTCGGCGCCGGGGAGTCGCTCGCGGCCGGGCCGCTGACGTTGCCGTTGCCGTTCGTCGTGGACTTCAGTGTCCGGGTTTCCTCGCTTGCCATGCCGCCCATCATAGAATGATGGGATGATTGGTTGTCCATCCCCGGGTGGCCCGCTCCCGCCCCGCACATGCGAAGGTGTGCCATGCCCCTGAGTCACCCCCGTCGATCGGCGCTGTCCGAGCAGGTCATCGCCGCGCTGCGGAACCAGATCACCTCGGGCGAGTGGCCGGTCGGCTCCCGGATCCCGACAGAGCCGGAGCTGGTCGAGCAGCTCGGGGTCGCCCGCAACACGGTCCGCGAGGCCGTCCGCGCGCTCGCGCACAACGGCCTGCTGGACATCCGCCAAGGCTCCGGGACGTACGTCGTGGCGACGAGCGAGCTGGCGGGCGTGATGCACCGCCGCTTCGCGGACGCCGACCCCCGGCACATCGCCGAACTGCGCTCCACGCTGGAGTCGTCGGCGGCGCAGCTGGCGGCCGAGCGGCGCACCGAGAAGGACCTCAAGCAGCTGGACGCCCTCCTCGTGCGGCGTGAGGAGGCCTGGGCCTCGGGCGACACGGAAGCCTTCGTGACGGCCGACGCGACCCTTCACATGGCCGTGGTGGCGGCCTCGCACAACGACGTCATGACGGCGATGTACGCCGACCTGGGCGAGGTGCTGCGGGAGTGGCTGCGCGCGGACGTCGGCGAGGCGCTGACTCCGGAGACGTACATGGACCACACGCGGCTGGTGGACGCGATCCGCGCGGGTGACGCGCAGGCGGCGGCCGAGGAGGCCGCGGGCTATCCGTTCGTGTGCCGCGCGGGGCGGTTCAACTCGCCCGCTTCTGGTGGCTGACCCACACCGCGCGGACGTCCTCCCAGCAGCGGCCGGTGAGCCGTACGGTCTGCGCCGGGCCGGCGTCGGTCGCGATGCCGTCGCTGTCGATGTCCCACCACCGATCGCACTCGATGTGCAGGCTGACGCGGTCGGTCCGGGGGTACGGATTGTGGCAGTACGCGATCACGTGCGAGCCGTGGACGGCGGTGCGGCAGTCGGCGCCGAACAGCTGGGGGGCGGCCGGTTTTCGGACCTCCACGCGTGCGTGGGGCATCGCCTCGTACGCCAGGGAGATGACGAGCGCAACGGCGACGGTCACTGAGGCCAGGCTGCGGGACAGACGCACAAGGGAAACCTCCTCGGCGGTGCTGGGGAGGGAATCGCGTGGTGAACGCGTAATCCAGGGTGCGCAGTTGTCCCCGGTCCCCGCCCGGCCGGAGGGGCCGAACGGGTGACACGGAAAGGGCCCGCACCGGTCGGGTGCGGGCCCTCGTTCGTGCTTCAGGCCTGGTGTTACGCGCCGATGGCGTGCAGGCCGCCGTCCACGTGGATGATCTCGCCGGTGGTCTTCGGGAACCAGTCGCTCAGGAGGGCGACGATGCCCTTGCCCGCGGGCTCCGGGTCCTTGAGGTCCCACTCCAGGGGGGAGCGGTTGTCCCACACGGAGGCCAGCTCGTCGAAGCCCGGGATGGACTTGGCGGCCATCGAGCCGAGCGGGCCCGCGGAGATGAGGTTGCAGCGGATGTTCTGCTTGCCCAGGTCACGGGCGAGGTAGCGGCTGGTGGCCTCCAGGGCGGCCTTGGCCGGGCCCATCCAGTCGTACTGGGGCCACGCGAAGGACGCGTCGAAGGTGAGGCCGACGACCGAGCCGCCGTTCTGCATGAGCGGCAGGCAGGCCATGGTCAGCGACTTCAGGGAGAACGCCGAGACGTGCATCGCCGTGGCGACGGACTCGAACGGCGTGTTGAGGAAGTTGCCGCCGAGCGCGTCCGGCGGCGCGAAGCCGATGGAGTGCACGACACCGTCCAGGCCGCCCAGTTCCTCGCCCACGACGTCGGCGACGCGCGCCAGGTGCTCGTCGTTGGTGACGTCGAGCTCGATGACCTTGGTGGGCTTGGGGAGCTTCTTGGCGATGCGCTCGGTCAGCGTGGGCCGCGGGAACGCGGTCAGGATGATCTCGGCGCCCTGCTCCTGGGCCTGCTTGGCGGCGTGGAAGGCGATGGAGGACTCCAGCAGCACACCGGAGATCAGGACGCGCTTGCCCTCGAGAATTCCGCTCATGGTGATCAGTGACCCATTCCAAGTCCGCCGTCAACAGGGATGACGGCTCCAGTGATGTACGAGGCGTCGTCCGAGGCGAGGAACCGCACCGTCGCGGCGACCTCCTCGGGCTGCGCGTAACGACCGAGCGGCACCTGCTTGATGATGGCCTCGCGCTGCTCGTCGGTGAGCGCCTTCGTCATGTCGGTGTCGACGAAACCGGGCGCGACGACGTTGAAGGTGATGTTGCGCGAGCCCAGCTCACGGGCGAGGGAGCGCGCGAAGCCCACCAGGGCGGCCTTGGAGGCGGCGTAGTTCGACTGACCGGGGCCGCCCATCAGGCCGACGACCGACGAGATCAGGACGACGCGGCCCTTCTTGGCGCGCAGCATGGCGCGGTTGGCACGCTTGACGACGCGGAAGGTGCCGGTGAGGTTGGTGTCGATGACCGAGGTGAAGTCCTCCTCGGACATGCGCATCAGGAGCTGGTCCTTCGTGACGCCGGCGTTGGCGATCAGGACCTCGACCGGGCCGTGCTCGGCCTCGATCTCCTTGTAGGCCTGCTCCACCTGCTCGGTGTCGGTGATGTCGCACTTCACGGCCAGGAAGCCGGCCGGCGGCTCACCCGAGCGATACGTGATGGCGACCTTGTCGCCGGCGTCGGCGAACGCACGGGCGATGGCGAGGCCGATGCCCCGGTTGCCTCCGGTGACGAGAACCGAGCGGCTCAACGGATCACCCTTTCGATAGCGGTCCTGCACGCCTGCCCGGTACACCTGGTCGACAGGCGGCTTTATCGAAAACCTATCGGTCCGCCCCGTCCGGCGGACAATCGGGCACCGACAGTGGCTTACGGGACTCACTGTCGGGTCCCTACAGAAAGTGCCGACGCAGCGCGGAAACGTGTGGTCCCCGCACCCGCTCGCGCGACATGATCGGACCCGACAGGCCACGACAGCAGGGAGACCTCCGTGCCTCATTCCATCGACGAAGCCTTCACGGCACTTCCGCTACGCGCCCTGGCCGACGCCGCGCTGGCACGCGCGCGTGCGCTCGGTGCCGAGCACGCGGACTTCCGGTTCGAGCGGGTGCGCAGCGCGTCCTGGCGGCTGCGGGACGCCCGGCCCTCCGGGACGTCGGACACCACCGACCTCGGGTACGCGGTGCGGGTCGTGCACGGCGGCACCTGGGGGTTCGCCTCGGGCGTGGACCTGAGCATGGACGCCGCCGCCAAGGTCGCCTCGCAGGCGGTGGCGATGGCGAAGCTCTCCGCCCAGGTGATCAAGGCGGCCGGGTCGGACGAGCGCGTCGAACTGGCCGCCGAGCCCGTGCACGAGGAGCGGACGTGGATCTCGTCGTACGAGATCGATCCGTTCTCGGTGCCCGACGAGGAGAAGGCGGGGCTGCTGGCAGAGTGGAGTGCCCGGCTGCTCGCGGCGGACGGTGTCAACCACGTGGACGCGTCGCTGCTCACCGTGCACGAGAACAAGTTCTACGCCGACACCTCCGGGACGGTGACCACACAGCAGCGCGTCCGGCTGCATCCGCAGCTGAACGCGGTGTCGGTCGACGAGTCGAGCGGTGAGTTCGACTCCATGCGCACCATCGCGCCGCCCGTGGGCCGCGGCTGGGAGTACCTGACGGGCACCGGCTGGGACTGGGACGAGGAACTGGCGCGGATCCCCGAGCTGCTCGCGGAGAAGATGCGGGCGCCGACCGTCGAGGCGGGCCTGTACGACCTCGTCGTCGACCCGTCCAACCTGTGGCTGACGATCCACGAGTCCATCGGCCACGCCACCGAACTGGACCGCGCGCTCGGCTACGAGGCCGCCTACGCCGGCACGTCCTTCGCCACCTTCGACAAGCTCGGCAAGCTGAAGTACGGCTCCGAGCGGATGAACGTCACCGGCGACCGCACCGCCGAGCACGGCCTCGCGACCATCGGCTACGACGACGAGGGCGTCGAGGGCCAGTCCTGGGACCTGGTCAAGGACGGCACCCTGGTCGGTTACCAACTCGACCGCCGCATCGCGAAGTTGACCGGCTTCGACCGCTCCAACGGCTGCGCGTACGCCGACTCCCCCGGCCATGTGCCGGTGCAGCGCATGGCCAACGTGTCGTTGCAGCCCGATCCGGCGGGGCTGTCCACGGAGGACCTGATCGGCGGGGTCGACCGCGGGATCTACGTGGTCGGCGACCGGTCGTGGTCGATCGACATGCAGCGCTACAACTTCCAGTTCACCGGGCAACGGTTCTTCAAGATCGAGAACGGGCGGATCACCGGGCAGCTGCGGGACGTCGCGTACCAGGCGACGACCACCGACTTCTGGGGGTCCATGGCGGCCGTCGGCGGTCCGCAGACGTACGTCCTGGGCGGCGCCTTCAACTGCGGCAAGGCCCAGCCGGGCCAGGTCGCCGCGGTCTCGCACGGCTGCCCGTCGGCCCTCTTCACCGGAGTCAACATCCTCAACACGACCCAGGAGGCCGGTCGATGAGCGTCGAGTCTCGTATCTGCTGGGGGTCCGGGGGCCCGCGGCGGCAGCCGCTGATGTTGCAGTCCCCGGGAAAGCACAGTCTCAACACCACGCAGGAGGCCGGTCGATGAGTCCTCGTACGAACAAGCCGCACGAGATCGTCGAGCGCGCCCTCGCACTGTCGCGGGCCGACGGCTGTGTCGTCATCGCCGACGAGCAGTCGACCGCCAACCTCCGCTGGGCGGGCAACGCCCTGACCACGAACGGCGTCACGCGCGGGCGCACGCTCACCGTCATCGCGACCGTCGACGGCAAGGAGGGCACCGCCTCGGGGGTCGTGTCCCGCTCAGCCGTCACCCCGGAGGAGCTGGAGCCGCTGGTGCGGGCGGCCGAGGCCGCCGCGCGCGGTGCCGCGGCCGCCGAGGACGCGCAGCCGCTGGTCACGGGCGTACCGGAGTCGCCCAACTTCACGGACGCGCCCGGCGAGACCTCGTCCTCCGTGTTCGCCGACTTCGCGCCGGCGCTCGGCGAATCGTTCGCACGCGCGCGTGCGGGCGGTCGCGAGCTGTACGGCTTCGCCAACCACGAGCTGGTCACCAGCTACCTGGGTACGTCGACGGGGCTGCGCCTGCGCCACGACCAGCCCAACGGGACGCTGGAGCTGAACGCCAAGTCCCCGGACCGTACGCGCTCGGCCTGGGCCGGCCGCTCGACCCGGGACTTCAAGGACGTCGACCCGGCCGCGCTGGACGCCGAGTTGGCCGTACGACTGGGCTGGGCGGAGCGGAAGATCCAGTTGCCCGCGGGCCGGTACGAGACACTGCTGCCGCCGACCGCGGTCGCGGACCTGCTGATCTACCAGATGTGGTCGGCGTCGGGCCGGGACGCGGTCGAGGGCCGCACGGTGTTCTCCAAGCCCGGCGGCGGCACCCGCGTCGGCGAGAAGCTCACCGAACTGCCGCTGTCGCTGCGCAGCGACCCGAACGAACCGGGCCTGGAATCCGCACCGTTCGTGCTCGCGCACACCTCCGGGGGCGACCAGTCGGTGTTCGACAACGGGCTGCCGCTGACCGCCACCGACTGGGTGCGCGAGGGCGAGTTGCAGCACCTGCTGACCAGCCGGCACAGCGCGGGCCTGACCGGGCTGCCGGTCGCGCCGTCGATCGACAACCTGATCCTGAGCGGGGGCGAGGACCGCTCCCTGGAGGAGATGGTCGCGAACACCGAGCGCGGGCTGCTGCTGACCTGCCTCTGGTACATCCGCGAGGTCGACCCGGCGACGCTGCTGCTGACCGGGCTGACCCGGGACGGCGTCTATCTCGTCGAGAACGGCGAGGTGGCGGGCGAGGTGAACAACTTCCGGTTCAACGAGTCGCCGGTGGATCTGCTGGGGCGGGCGACCGAGGCGGGGCGGACCGAAAAGACTTTGCCGCGCGAGTGGAGCGATTGGTTCACTCGGGCCGCGATGCCCGCGCTGCGGGTGCCGGACTTCAATATGAGCTCTGTCAGTCAGGGCGTATAACCTCGTACCTGATTCACGAGACCATCCCAAGGAGATACGAGAACCGTGACGGACATCGTCGACGAGCTGAAGTGGCGGGGCCTGTTCGCCCTGTCCACTGACGAAGATGCTTTGCGCAAGGCGCTCGCGGACGGTCCCGTCACGTTCTATTGCGGTTTCGACCCGACCGCGCCGTCGCTGCACCTGGGCCACCTGGTGCAGGTGCTCACCGTGCGCCGGCTCCAGCAGGCCGGGCACCGGCCGCTGGCGCTGGTCGGCGGGGCCACGGGCCAGATCGGCGACCCCCGCCCGACGGCGGAGCGCACGCTGAACGACCCGGAGACGGTCGCCGGCTGGGTCCAGAAACTGCGCCGCCAGATCGAGCCGTTCCTGTCCTTCGAGGGCGAGAACGCCGCGGTCATGGTCAACAACCTCGACTGGACGGCGAACCTCTCCGCGATCGAGTTCCTGCGCGACATCGGCAAGCACTTCCGCGTGAACAAGATGCTGGCGAAGGACTCGGTCGCCAAGCGTCTGGACTCCGAACAGGGCATCAGCTACACGGAGTTCAGCTACCAGATCCTCCAGGGCATGGACTTCCTCCAGCTCTACCGGAGGCACGGCTGCACACTCCAGCAGGGCGGCAGCGACCAGTGGGGCAACCTCACGGCGGGCCTCGACCTGATCCACCGCCTGGAGCCGGACGCCACGGTGCACGCCTACGGCACGCCGCTGATGACCAAGGCCGACGGCACGAAGTTCAGCAAGTCCGAAGGCACCGCCATCTGGCTCGACCCGGAGATGACCACGCCGTACGCGTTCTACCAGTTCTGGCTGAACACCGACGACCGGGACATCTCCACGTACGCGCGCATGTTGTCCTTCAAGCCCCGCGAGGAGCTTGAGGAGTTGGAGAGGCAGACCGAGGAGCGTCCGCAGGCCCGCGCCGCCCAGCGCGCGCTCGCCGAGGAGCTGACGACGCTGGTGCACGGTGCCGAGCAGACGGGCGCCGTGACCGCCGCGTCCAGGGCCCTCTTCGGACAGGGCGAGCTGGCGGACCTCGACGAGAGGACGCTGGCCGCGTCCCTCTCCGAGGTGCCGCACGTCCAGGTCGCCGAGCTCGGCCCGGTCGTCGACCTGTTCGCCGAGGTCGGCCTGGTGGCGAGCAAGTCAGCTGCGCGGCGGACCGTGAAGGAGGGCGGGGCCTACGTGAACAACGTGAAGGTCGCCGCGGAGGATGCCGTGCCGGCGAAGGAAGATCTCCTGCACGGGCGGTGGCTGGTGCTGCGGCGCGGTAAGAAGAACCTGGCCGCCGTCGAAGTGACTGGAGCGTAAACGCCGTAGGGGCGCGGGTCCTGTGCGGTCTGCCGGTTCATTGTGGCTGATCGCGCAGGAGCCGCGCCCCTACGGGGCACGCTGTCCCTCAGGCTCTCTGTTTGTTCTTGCCGATCGTCGCCATGTACGCCATGTCGACGACGAAGACGATGATGACCGCGGCGACGAGCTGGAACGCGTGGCGGCTCCAGTCGATGCCGCTGGTCGCGTCGACGCCGGCCGCCCGTGCGATCGCGTTGCCGACGATGGCGCCGAGAATGCCGCAGATGGTGGTCAGCCAGAGAGGACTGTGCTGCTTGCCCGGGATGATCGCCTTCGCGATCAGGCCCAGCACGAATCCCACGATGATCGCCCACAACCAACCCATGGCTGCCTCCTTGTACGGCTCGACGTGAGCATTACGCCAAGTGTGGGTCCGGTCGCTGTACGGCGCATGTCGGGTGCGGCCATACGCGCTACGGCGCAGTTCGTTCGCCCAGGCCGGAGATGCCCCGGTCTCGAAGGCGACGCAGGCGCGGCGTAACCTGGGACGTGTCGGGGCCCGGTTCCCGGATCGGGTGCGAACCGGGGTTGCGAGCCGGGGAGAGTCCGATGCGGGCGGACGGTGGAATGTGATGCGGAAGCTGCACGGCGAAGGCAAGGCCCAGGTGTTCCGGATCACCGGAGCCCGGACGGGACTCGCGGAGGACATCCGCGGTCGGCAGCGCCGGTACGTCATCTCGATGTCGGTCCGTACGGTGTCGGTGATCCTGGCCGTCGCTCTGTGGAACGTCGAACGGCACGTCGCGATCGCCGCGTTGGTGCTCGGGGTGCTTCTTCCCTATGTCGCCGTCGTGATCGCGAACGCCGGGCGGGAGAACGCGCCGGGGCTTCCGTCCACGTTCGTCACCACACCGCTGCGGCCGATGATCACACCGCCGAGGTCGGACGAGACGTTCACGGAACCCGTCCCGGAAGAGGTCGCGCCCGAGCCGGTACCCGGTGCGGGAGGCGAACCGTACGACCGGTCGTGACCATGGCGAACGCGCCAGAACCGGACGTCGGCTCCGCACCAAGCTCAAGAAAAGCTCAGATCAATCATGTTGTTCCGGTGCCGGGCGACCGGTCTCCCGTGACATACTTCGTACGCGCTCCGCATCCCCCGTCGGAGCGACGGACCGACGCCGGGCAGCTCCCCCCGTGGCTGCTCGGCGTCGCCTTTGTCAGCGCATCTGTGAGACGAAATTCCGTGGGTTCCCGTGAGTGACGAGACGCCGATCTGCTCCGCGAAGGGCTGCCGCGCCGACGCCGTGTGGGTGCTCGCGTGGAACAACCCGAAGATCCATACGCCGGAGCGCCGCAAGACGTGGCTCGCGTGCGAGGAGCATCGCGAGCATCTGTCCCAGTTCCTCGGTGTGCGGGGGTTCTTGAAGGACGTCGTCAAGTTCGAGGACTGGGAAGAGCCCGGGGTCTCCTAACTTCCGCGGTCTTCTGGGTTCCGCGATTGCGCCGCTACGGCCGGCTCAGCCGCCGATCGCCGACATCGGCCGGTCCGGCTGCAGGAACGACGGGTCGTCCAGGCCCGAGCCCGCCTTCTTGCCCCACATCGCCTGGCGCCAGATGCGGGCGATCTCCTCGTCCGGGGCGTCGGAGCGCAGGGCGGTGCGGAGGCTGGTCTCCTCGCGGGCGAACAGGCAGTTGCGTATCTGGCCGTCGGCGGTGAGGCGGGTGCGGTCGCAGGCCGCGCAGAACGGGCGGGTGACCGAGGCTATGACGCCCACGCGGTGCGGGCCGCCGTCCACGATCCAGCGCTCGGCCGGGGCGGAGCCGCGCTCGTCGGAGCCTTCGGGGGCCAGCTCGAAGCGGGTGCGCAGGGAGGTGAGGATGTCGCCGGCCGTGACCATGCCGTCGCGCTTCCAGCCGTGCTGGGCGTCCAGGGGCATCTGCTCGATGAAGCGCAGTTCGTAGTCGTGCTCCACGGCCCAGGCCAGCAGGTCAGGGGCCTCGTCGGCGTTGAGTCCCGGCATCAGCACCGAGTTGATCTTCACCGGGGTCAGGCCCGCGTCGTGGGCTGCTTCCAGGCCCGCGAGGACGTCCTTGAGGCGGTCGCGGCGGGTGAGGGTCTTGAAGACGTCGGGGCGCAGGGTGTCCAGGGAGACGTTGACCCGGTCCAGGCCCGCCGCCTTCAGGGCGGTCGCCGTGCGCTTGAGGCCGATGCCGTTGGTGGTCAGGGACATCTGGGGGCGGGGCTTCAAGGCCGCGACCCGCTCGACGATGCCGACCAGGCCGGGGCGCAGCAGGGGCTCGCCGCCGGTGAAGCGGACCTCCTCGATACCGAGGGAGGTGACCGCGATGTCAATCAGGCGGACGATCTCGTCGTCCGTGAGGAGATCGGGCTTCGCCAGCCACTGCAGGCCTTCCTCGGGCATGCAGTACGTACACCGGAGATTGCACCGGTCGGTCAGCGAAACCCGCAGGTCGGTGGCTACTCGGCCATAGGTGTCGATGAGCATGTGTGGCCCCCTCCCTCGATTCGGATCGCATATTTTCCGACATCGTCGAGCCTACGCGACACCTCTGACAACGAGAGCGGCCCGATCCCACGAGGTACGACAC
>NZ_JBHXME010000215.1:0-15659 GCF_042721125.1 Streptomyces sp. NPDC058469 | reverse complement strand
GGGGCGGGGGCGCCCCCCCCCCCCGCGGAGCGGGGTCGAAGGGGCAGAGCCCCTGGGGGATGGGACGGGTAGGGGCGGCGGGGGCGAGACCCATCCGTTCCGCCACCCCACCCACGGCCGAATCCACCGCGACACCCCCCTCACCTTCACCTTCGACGGCACCGAATACCAGGGCTACAAGGGCGACACCCTCGCCTCCGCCCTCCTCGCAAACGGCGTCATCCAAACCGGCACCAGCATCAAACTCGGCCGCCCCCGAGGCATCTTCACGGCGGGCGTCGAAGAACCCAACGCCGTCATCCAGATCGAGGCCCCCTTCCCCGAGCCGATGCTCCCCGCGACAACGGTCGAGCTCTACGACGGCCTGGTCGCCACCAGCCTCCCCGGCCAGGGCCGCCTGGCCACCGAGCCGGACCCCGCCCGTTACGACGCGGCCCACGCCCACTGCGACCTCCTCGTGGTCGGCGCAGGCCCAGCCGGCCTCGCAGCCGCGGCCGCCGCCGCCCGCAGCGGAGCCCGGGTAATCCTCGCCGACGACCGCCCCGATCTGGGCGGCAGCCTGCTGGACACGGCCCAACACCTCGACTGGGCAGCCGAGTTGAGCGACCAGCTCACCACCGCACCCGAGGTCCGCGTACTACGCCGCACAACCGTCTTCGGCCACTACGACGACAACCACCTCCTAGCTGTAGAACGCCGCACCAACCACCTCGGCGCAGCAGCCCCATCCCACGTCTCCCGAGAACGCGTCTGGCGCATCCGAGCCCGCCGCGTAGTCCTGGCGACCGGCGCCCACGAACGCTCGATCGCCTTCGCGGACAACGACCGCCCCGGAGTGATGCTCGCCGCCTCGGCCCGCGCGTACGTCAACCGCCACGGTGTCCTCCCCGGCCGTAGCGCCGTCGTCTTCACCACCAACGACAGTGCGTACGCAGCCGCGTTGGACCTGGCGGCGGCAGGCGTGGCGGTCGCGGCGATCGTGGACACCCGCCCGTCGGAGCCGGAGGAGTGGGCGGGCCGAGCCCGTGAGGCCGGCATCGAGGTACTGACCGGACACGCAGTCGTAGGCACCGAGGGCGCCCCACGCCTGACCGCCGTGACGGTCGCCCCGTACGGCGAAACCACGGGCACGGCACGGCAGTTCGCCGCCGACCTCCTCCTGGTCTCCGGCGGCTGGAACCCGGTCGCCCACCTCTTCAGCCAGGCAGGCGGCAGACTCCGCTACGACGACACGCTCGGCTGCTTCGTCCCCGACACCTGCCGCCAGTTGGTAGAGGTCGCGGGCAGCGCGAACGGCGACTTCGACCTGGCCGGAGTCCTGGCGGAGGGCGCAGCCGCAGGCGCCCGAGCGATCGAGGCCGAGGGCTACACCGCCGATACACCTCGCCTCCCCGTGACAGCCGCCGAACCTCACACCCCCGCCATGCACGTCTTCCAAGTCCCCGGCACTACCGACGCCCCCCGCTTCGTAGACCTCCAACGCGACGTCACCATGGCCGACTTGACCCGCGCCACCGCCGCCGGCCTCCGCTCGGTGGAACACACCAAGCGCTACACGACGGCCGGCACGGCCAATGACCAAGGCAAGACCTCCGGGGTCCTGGCGAGCGGTGTGGTGGCCGAACTCCTCGGCGTGGACGTGTCGTTGCTCGGCACGACGACATTCCGCCCGCCGTACACGCCCGTCTCCTTCGCGACCCTCGCCGGCCGCCACCGGGGCGCGCTGCACGACCCGATCCGTACGACCGCCCTGCACGACTGGCACGTCATGCAGGGCGCCCTCTTCGAGAACGTCGGCCAGTGGAAGCGGCCCTGGTACTACCCGCGCGACGGCGAGGACATGGAGACCGCCGTCCTGCGCGAGTGCGCGGCGGCCCGTGAGGGTGTCGCCTTCATGGACGGTTCCACCCTCGGCAAGATCGACGTACAGGGCCCGGACGCGCCCGTCTTCCTCGACCGGCTCTACACCAACATGATGAGCAACCTGAAGGTCGGCATGATCCGTTACGGCGTCATGTGCCGCCCGGACGGCATGGTCTTCGACGACGGCACCGCCATCCGCCTCGCGCCGGACCGCTACCTGGTCACCACGACCACGGGCAACGCCGCCGCCGTACTGGACTGGATGGAGGAGTGGCACCAGACCGAGTGGCCCGAACTCCGCGTCCACTGCGCCTCGGTGACCGAACAATGGGCGACCGTCGCCTTGGTCGGCCCCCGCTCCCGCGAGGTGCTCGGCTCGCTCGCACCCCAACTCGCCGTCGGCAACGACGACTTCCCCTTCATGGCCTGGCGGGACACGAACGTCGCCGGCATCGAGGCCAGGGTGTGCCGGATCAGCTTCTCCGGCGAACTCGCCTACGAGATCAACGTGTCGCCGTGGGAGGCCCTCGCCCTGTGGGAGGCGCTGTACGAGGCCGGTGCCCCCTTCGGCATCACCCCGTACGGCACCGAGACCATGCACGTCCTGCGCGCCGAGAAGGGCTACCCGATCATCGGCCAGGACACCGACGGCACCGTAACTCCCCAGGATCTCGGCATGAGTTGGGCGGTCTCGAAGAAGAAGCCCGACTTCATCGGCAAGCGCTCCTACGCCCGCGCCGACGCCGTCCGCCCCGACCGCAAACACCTCGTCGGCCTGCTCCCCGACGACCCCGCCGCCTTCCTCCCCGAGGGCACCCAACTGATCGCGGACAGCGTGCTTCCGGCCCCGCCCGTCCCGATGCTGGGCCACGTCACCTCCAGCTACCGCAGCGCCGCCCTCGGTCGCACCTTCGCCCTCGCCCTGATCAAGGGTGGCCGCGACCGCATCGGCGAACGCCTCTACGCCCCGGTGGGCGACCAGTTGATCCCGGTCACGGTCGCAAGCCCCGTCCTCTACGACCCCGAGGGAGCCCGCCGCGATGGCTGACACCGCCCTTTCAGTCCCGCGCCGCAGCCCCCTCGCGGGCGCCGCCGACCGGCTGGCAGCCACGACCCGCTCCTCCGGCGGCGCGGTGCGGTTGGCCGAACTCCCCTTCCTGGCCCAGGTGAACGTCCGGCTCGACGCGAAGGGGGCGGCGGCTGACGCCGTAGGTCTGGCGCTCGGTCTGTCCCTGCCTTTTGAGCCCAACACGGTCGTACGGGCAGGGGAGTTGACCGTGCTGTGGCTCGGCCCGGACGAGTGGCTGGTGGTGGGACCGCCGGACACCCAGCGGGACGTGGAGCACCGGATCCGGGCGGCGAGCGGCGACGAGCCCGTGGCCGTCACCGACGTCTCCGCCCAGCGCACCACCCTCCTCGTCTCCGGCGCCCACGCCCGCGACCTGCTGGCCCACGGCTGCCCGCTGGACCTGCACCCGCGGGCCTTCGCCGCCGGACGCTGCGCCCAGACCACCCTGGCCCGCGCCCAGGTCGTACTGGTCGCGCGGGACGAACCCGGCGCCGGATTCTGGGTGTTGGTCCGCTCGTCCTTCGCCGGGTATCTGACGGACTGGCTGCTGGACGCGGCCGTCGAGTACGTCGCGGAGGCCTGAAGGGCCGTACACCTGAACGAGCGCTGAAGGCCGTTCACCCGTTGCCGGGGGAACGGCCTTCGTGCTGATTTCGAGCAGGCGGTGCAAGCTAACGTTGCGGCCCGTGGCGGCTCCGGGCCTGGTCAGCATAGTTGGAGGTGAGGCGGCCAGGCCCTTCAACAAAATCGTCAACAATTCAGTCGGAGCCATTGCCTGCAAGTTGACGGCGAGCTACGTTCCTCGCGCACCAACCCCGATCCGGCGATCGAACGGAGTACCCAGCATGCCCAAGCTGTTCAGATGGTGTCGGTGGAATTCGGCCACCTTCATGGCCACCCTCGCCGCAGCCGTCGCACTGGTGACCGGTGCGGGTGTGGCGCTGGCCAACAGCACGACCGGCGGCGCTCAGGCCTCCAACTCGGCCTCGGCGGACGCCGTTTCGGCGAGCACCACGACCTCGGGCATCGCGCCGGCCGTATCGTGTTCCGCCGTCGCTCAACTCGACCTGGCCAGTGCCGTCCCTGGTGTGCCCTTCGAGATCAGCTCGGCCACCGAACTCGCCGCGAGCGCCAACACCCTTGGCAACTGGGCCGCTTGTGATGTCAAGGGCGTGATCGCCCCGCAACTCCACTTCGAGATCAAGCTGCCCGAGACCGGCTGGCAGGCCAACTACCTCCAGGTCGGCTGCGGCGGCCTCTGCGGCAACACCAGCGTCACCAGCGCCCCCGCCTCGACCGGCTGCGTCCCGCTGACCACCGGCGACTTCGCCGTCGCCTCCAGCGACGAGGGCCACTACCAGGGCGGCGGCCTCTTCTCCACCGACCCCACCCTGCGCGCCGACTTCGGCTACAAGTCCGACCACGAACTGGTCCAGGCGGCCAAGGCCGTCATCAAGCAGTACTACGGCCAGGCAGCCACCCACTCCTACTTCGACGGGTGCTCCCAGGGCGGCCACCAGGCCCTCACCGAGGCCCAGCGCTACCCGACCGACTTCGACGGCATCATCGCCGGCGCCCCGGCCAACAACTTCACCGCGCTGAACACCTTCTCGCACGCCTGGACCGCCCAGTCCGTGTACCTCGACGGCGGCCCGGCCACCATCACCAACGCGGACCTCGCAGACCTCCACAAGGCCGTGCTCAAGGGCTGCGGCGCCCCCGCCGACGGCATCATCGCCGATCCGCTGAGCTGCACCTGGGACCCGGGCGCCATCCAGTGCGAGACCGGCCGGACCTCGACGTCCGACGCGTACTGCCTGACCGCCGACCAGGTCACCACCCTGCGCCGCATCTACGCCGGACCGACCGACGAACACGGCGAACTCCTGTACCCCGGCTACCAGTTGCGCGGCTCCGAGCTGAACTGGGCCGGAATCATCACCCCGGCGACCGCCACCGGCGCCAGCGGCGACATCAGCTTCGTCCGGGAGACCCTGCGCTACCAGATTTTCGACAGCCCGCAGCCGACCCTGACGTACAAGGACATCGAGTTCACGGCCGCCTACTACAAGAAGGTCATGCAACCGAACGAGGGCATGTACGACGCCACCGACCCCGACCTCACCGCGTTCAACAAGGCCGGCGGCAAGCTGATCCTCTGGCACGGTCTGGGGGACCAGCACATCCCGTCGGTCGGAACGATGGCCTACTACAAGGCAGTTGAGAAGGTCATGGGCGGCGAGGCGGCCACCGAGACCTTCGCCAGGCTGTTCCTGCTCCCCGGCGTCGCGCACTGCGGCGGCGGCCAGGGCCCGAACACCTTCGACGCGCTGACCGCGATCACCGACTGGGTCACCAAGGGCGACGCCCCGGCCAGTCTGACGACGAAGTCGGTCGACAGCAGCGGCAACACCACCGCCTCCCGCCCGGTCTACCCCTTCCCGTACTACGCCAAAAACACCACGGGCGGCGCGGCCACGGACGCGAGCAGCTACACCCCCGTCAAGTCCACCGCCGAGGCCGACCTCAAGCTCAACTGGCTCGGCTCCTTCCGCTCCGGCTACGAGACGGTCGGCAACTGGGTGGGCGGCAAGTGGATCGTCACCAAGGGCAAGAACTGACGTACAGCAGAAGCTGACGACAACGCCACGGCCCCCGGTTCCGGACCGGGGGCCGTGGCGTTGTCGTTCACGTCGCTAGGCGAAGACGATGGTGTGGTTGCCGTGCCGGATCACCCGGTCCTGGCTGTGCCACTCCACCGCGCGGGAGAGCACCGCCCGTTCCACGTCCGCGCCCCGGCGCTGGAGGTCGGCGGCGTTGTGGGCGTGGGTCACCCGGACCACGTCCTGCTCGATGATCGGGCCCTCGTCGAGGTCCTCGGTGACGTAGTGGGCCGTCGCGCCGACGAGTTTGACGCCACGCTCCTTCGCCTTGGCGTACGGGCCCGCGCCGACGAAGGCCGGCAGGAAGGAGTGGTGGATGTTGATGATCGGCACGCCGACCTGCTTGATGAAGTCCCCGGAGAGGATCTGCATGTAGCGGGCGAGGACGACGAAGTCGACGTTGCCCCGCAGGAGCCGCAGATGCTCGGCTTCGGCGGCCGACTTGTCCGCGCCCATGGACGGCACATGGAAGAACGGGATGCCGAACGACCGGACCTCCTCCGCCGTGTCCGGGTGATTGGAGATCACCATGGCGACGGTGACGGGGAGTTGACCGCGCCGGTGCCGCCACAGCAGGTCCAGCAGACAGTGGTCCGACTTCGACGCGAAGATCGCCACGCGCTTGGGCAGCGACATGTCCCGCACCATGAACTCCAGCTCGAAGTCCGTCGTCAGCCGATCCCGCAGATCGTGCTCGATGGCCGGGAGCACGGCCTGAGGGTTGTCGAGACTGAACACCGTCCGCTGGAAGAACGCCCCGCCCTGCGGATTGTCGGAGTACTGGTCGAGGGACACGATGTTCGCGCCGTGGCTGCTGAGCAGCGCACCGACCGAGGCGACGATCCCGGTCCGATCCCTGCCTTTGACGATCAGAGAGGCATGCAGCGGAGCGGACTCGCGGGTGACGGTACGCGTCGGCGTCTCCTGGGTGACTGTCATGTCAGCTCTCCTCGGTTCCCCTCGGCACGGAAGCCGGCGACCCACTCGGACGTGGCCTTCAGACCGCCGAACGTGTATAAGTGCAGCCGGAGTTCGCCGTGACGACCGGCGTCGTAGCCCTGTGCCAGCGCACGGACGAAACGGTCCGGGCCCGCCGTACCCATCAGGTTGGTGAGCGAGAATCCGTACTTCTTCGCGATCCCCGCACTCGTCCCGACACCGAAGCGGCTCGCGTACGACAACAGCCGCCGCACCCCCGCCGGTCCGGGCACGCCGATGCGGATCGGGAGGCCGATACCCCGGTCGCGTACCGCCTCGACCCAGGCGAGGACGGGGGCACTGTCGAAGCCGAACTGGGTGATGACACTGCCGGGGAGGCCCTGTTGGGCCAGTGCACCGGCCTTGTCCTCGATGGCGGACCAGAGAACGGGGTCGGTGATGGCCGGGTGGCCCTCGGGATAACCGCTGAAGCCGACGTGCCGGACACCGTACTTCTGCAACAGCCCGGAGCGGATCACGGCCAGTGAATCCTCGTACGGGCCATGGGACTTGACGGGATCGCCGCCGACGACGAACACGTTGTCGCCGGTGCCGTCGGCCTGGAGCGCGCTGAGGAACTCCTCCAACTCGGCCTGGGACGACAGCCGTCGGGCGGATATATGGGGCACGGGGACGAACCCGAGACCCCTGACCGCCCGGGCGGCGGTCACCCGCAGGGCCAGGTCCTCGTTGCCGAGGAAGGTGACGTTGATACGGGTGCCGGGCGGGATGGTGTCGCGGGCTTCTTCCAGCTTGGCGACGTCCCTCCCCGTCATCTCAAGGGAGAAGTCCTCCAGCAAGGAGGAGACAGCCGAAGTCGGGGCCGTGGAGACGGAATCCATGGTGCTCCTTGTTCACGTCGCGCGTGGCCGCCGAGATCGTCTGGTTCGGATCGTCGTTCAGGACGAAGCTCACGGCTGCGCCGACGGGAGGTGCCGATGTGAGCACCATGGCAGTAAGAACAAGCGGAACTGCCCGCAAGATCAGGGGAGTTGCCCGGTATGTGGGGCTCACCCTCTTCGCGATCCCCTGGATCCTCGTCCCGTTCTGGCTGCTGATCGTCAACTCCCTCAAGACGGAGGGCGATGCGAGCGTCCTGTCGATGAGCTGGCCCGACCACTGGAGCGCGGGCGCCAACTACCACACGGTGATCGACAAGGGCTCGTACGTCACCGGCCTGCGCAACAGCGCGCTGCTGGCCGTCCCGACGATCCTCGCGGTACTGCTGCTCGGCTCCATGGCGGCCTGGGCATACGCCCGTTCCGACTCGCGGACGCTGCGGTTCGCGTACTACACGTCCGCGCTGTCGATCGTGCTGCCCCCGGCGATCATCCCGACCATCTACGTCCTCACCCAGCTCGGCCTCAACGGATCGCGCCTCGGCTACATGCTGGTGATCGCCGGCACCCGGCTCGGTGTGGTGATCTTCCTGGCCACCGGCTTCGTTCGCACCCTTCCGCACGACTTCGAGGAGGCCGCGCAGCTGGACGGGGCGAACAAGTGGCAGATCTACTGGCGGATCGTGCTGCCCGTGCTCACCCCGGTGCTCTTCACCGGTGCGGTCATGCTGATCATCTCGGTCTGGAACGACTTCTACTTCGCCCTGTTCCTGCTGCGTGGCTCCCAGTCGGCCACGCTGCCGCTGACGTTGTACTCCTTCGCCTCCTCGTCCACGCACGGGGTCAGCTGGAACCTGGTGTTCGCCCATGTGGTGCTGACCAGCCTGCCGCTCGTCCTCGTCTACCTCGTCCTGCAGCGCCGCGTCCTCGCGGGCCTCACAGAGGGAGGTGTCACGGGCTGAGCGTCCCTGTCAGGACACACAACCCACGTGCGCCAGCGCCTGCTTGAGCAACACCCCGTGTCCGCCCGGCATTTCGCTGCGCAGTGCCGCCGAGGCGGCCTCCTGGGGGCTGAACCAGACGAGGTCGAGGGCGTCCTGGCGGGGCCGGCAGTCACCGGTGACCGGCACGACGTAGGCGAGGGACACCGCGTGCTGGCGGGGATCGTGGTACGGGGTGACGCCGTGCGTCGGGAAGTACTCGGCGACGGTGAACGGCTGCAGCGAGGCCGGGATGCGCGGCAGCGCGACCGGGCCGAGGTCCTTCTCCAGGTGGCGCAGGAGGGCGTCGCGGACCCGCTCGTGGTGCAGCACGCGGCCGGAGACGAGGGTGCGGTTGACGGTGCCGTCGGGGCCGATGCGCAGCAGCAGTCCGATGCTCGTCACCTCCCCGCTGTCGTCGACGCGGACGGGCACCGCTTCGACGTAGAGGATCGGCATGCGGGCGCGTGCCTGTTCGAGGTCGTCGGCGGACAGCCAACCGGGCGTGGTATCGGTCATGTCAGACATTGCTTGATCATACTTTCAGTGTCCGTCGGATAGCCGGTAGACCCGGCGGGCATTGTCGGCCCCCGCCCAGCGTGCCAGTCGCAGCGCGTCGGGCAGGCCCAGTTCGTCGGCGTCCACCCGGTCCTGGAGCAGATCCCCAAGGCCCCGGCGGAACGCCAGCGCGCCGAGCCCGTAGAACTCGGCGACACCGTAGGCGTCGGAGCTGTACAGCAGTTTGCGGAACGGTGTGATCTCCATCGCCTCCGCCAGCACCGCCCGCGCCCGGACGGGGCCCACATGGTGCAGGGTGAGCCCCACGTCCAGGTACACGTGTTCGAAGACGGCGGCCAGGTAGCCGGCCTGACGCTGATACGGCCAGCAGTGCAGAAGCAGTACCGGGATCGTCCCGGAGATCAGGTGCAGCCAGTCCGTCAGCAGGGCGGGGTCCGTGCGGTGCAGCCGGATGTCGTTGTCGCCGAAGCCCGTGTGCAGTTGGAGGGGGAGCCCCAGGTCGACCGCGGTCCACAGCAACTGCCGTACCAGGACCGGGTCTTCGAGCCGCCCGCCACGGGCCGGCCAGGCGCGCGCCGCCCGGGTCACCTCCACCTCCGAGGGCCTGGCCGGGTCGAGATCGAACCCCGTGCGGTACGCGGCCACCGACTTCACCGCCACCACCCCCGGCCGCCGCACCGCGTCCAGCACGGCGGCCCGGAACGCGTCGGCGTACCCGTCCGGCTCCACACCCCGCGCGACCACGGACTCCGCGACGGCTTCGAGTCGTACGACCTCATGGGCTACGGCGCCCGCCGCCTCCGCGAGTTGCGTGGGCGTCGTGATGCGGTGCGGGGCGAATCCCGTGTCGACGCAGAAGACGCCGGTGCCCGCGGCGGCCAGGAAGCGCCGGTTGACTTCGTGCGGGCCCAACTCTGCGCGCCGGGCGAGGTATTCGTCGGCGGGTGCGTGCCGCTCCAGGTCCAACACCGGTGCGCAGTAACGGCGTACGGCGATTCCGACCGGGCTGTCGAACGGCGAGATTCCGCTGCCGGGCCAGAGGTCGCCCTCGGTGAGCAGCGACTCGAAGGCCGGCCGGTCCAGGTCGTCGGTGACGACTCCGTGGCAGTGGTGGTCCACCAACTCCAGTGCGGCGAGCGCCTCGTGGACCGGTCCGGTGCCCATCGTCAGTACTTCCAGCGGTATGCCGCCGCGATCCGCTCGTCGTCCAGCTCGGCCACGGCCGCGATCTCGCCCTGCCGTACGGCGATCACGGCGTCGGCGAGGACCGGCCCGAGCGCGGCCCGCAGGTGCTCGTCCTTGCGGAACTCGGCGACCGCCTCGGCGAGGGAGGCCGGCAACCGTCGTACGCCACGGGCCGTCGCCTCCGAAGCGCCGAGGTGTGCGGGGTCGCCGGTGGTCTCCTCGCGCAGGGCGGTGGACGAGGTCAGGCCGTCGAGGCCCGCGGCGATCAGGCAGCCGAGGGCGAGATAGGGGTTGGCGGCCAGGTCGACCGGCTTGACCTCCAGGTTCGCCGCCTGGGCGCGCTGCCCTGCCGTGCCGGTGACGACGCGTACCGCCGCCTCACGGGTCTCGCGGCCCCAGGCGGTGAACACCCCTGCCCACTGGGAGGGTTGGAGGCGGAAGTAGCTGGCCGGGCTCGGTGCGGTCACGGCGGTGAGGGCCGGGAGATGGGCGAGGACACCGGCCGCGAACGACTCGGCGTCGGCCGTCATGCCGTAGCGACGGTCGCCCCCGGTGTGCAGGTTGGCGCCGTCGCGCCAGGCGGAGAGGTGGATGTGGCCGCCGTTGCCGACGCCCTGCGCGAAGACGGCGGGCGCAAACGAGGCGCGCAGGCCGTGCCGCCCGGACACCGCGCGGACGGTCTGCCGTACGAGGACACTGCGGTCGGCCGCCGCCACCGGGTCGAGCGCGCCCACCGACAGTTCGAACTGACCGGCCGCGTACTCGGGATGGAACTGGTCCACGTCCACGCCCTGCGTCGCCAGGGCGGACAGCAACTCGGCGCCGTAGTCGCTCAGTTCGACCTGGCGGGCCGCGCCGTAGGCCGGTCCCGAGGTGGCGGGGACGAACGCGCCGTCGGGTGCCGTGGCCAGGCCGAGTGACCACTCGATCTCGATGCCCGCCCGGAAGGTGAGCCCGTGCCGCCGCTGCGCGTCCACGACCGTACGGCGCAGGAAGGTGCGGGTGCAGCCGGGGTGCCGCTCGCCCTCCTGGGTGACGCGGTCGACCGGGGCCCAGGCCCAGCCGGGCTGTCCGGACAGGATGGCCAGGTGGTCGAGGTCGGGGTAGAGGCGCAGATCGCCGTCCGGGGAACCGAGGATGTCCGTGGTGACGATGGAGTCGTTCGCCAGGAACGTGTCGAACACCGGGGACATGCCGACGCCCCAGGCCGCCGCCGAGGCGAGCTTCGCGGTCGGGACCGTCTTCACCCGGCCCACGCCCGCGGTGTCGACGTAGGCCAGGACGATCCCGTGCACACCCCGCCCGGTCAGCTCCGCGGCCAGCGCGGTGGCGCGCTCGACCTCACCGGGACGGCCGCCGGGCAGGGGGTCGGCAAGGGTGGTCATACGTCCTCCACGGTCGCGTCCTGCACGGTCGGCGTAGCCGTCAGGGTTTCACGGCCACCGCTCCGAACTGCGGTACCACGGCCGGGGAGTCGGAGTCCGGGCGCCACAACGAGCACGGCACCAGGCCGGGGTCGAGGAGGTCGAGCCCCTCGAAGAACGCGGCGACGTCCTCGCGGCTGCGGGCGGTGATCGGGGGAGTGGCGTTCTCGTTCCAGAACGTCATCGCCGGGACGTTGCCCTCACCGCCGAGGTCGGCGTCGAAGGTCGGGTGAGTCAGCACGAGGAAACTGCCCGAGGGGACCGCGGCCATGACCTTGCGTACGACGTTCCGGGCGTCCTCGGTGTCGAGGATGAAGTTGAGGATGCCCAGCATCATCACCGCGATGGGACGGTCGAAGTCCAGGGTGTCGGCGGCCCGTTGGACGATCGCCGCCGGGTCGTGCACGTCCGCGTCGATGTAGTCGGTGACGCCCTCGCGGGTGCTCGTCAGCAGCGTGCGGGCGTGGATCAGCACCAGCGGGTCGTTGTCGACGTAGACGATGCGTGCGTCGGGTGCGACGCGCTGGGCGATCTCGTGGGTGTTGTCGACCGTCGGCAGCCCGGTCCCGATGTCGAGGAACTGCCGTACCCCGCGCTCGGTTGCGAGGAACCGCACCGCGCGGCCGAGGAAGTCCCGGTCCGCGCGCGCCACTTCACGGATCACCGGGAACATTCCGGCGACGTGCTCGCCGACCTGCTGGTCGATCTCGTAGTTGTCCTTGCCGCCGATCCAGTAGTTCCACACGCGCGCGTTGTGCGCCACACCGGTGTTGAGCCGGGTCGGTCCCTCTGCCGGGGTGTCGCTGTCACTCACGTCTTCGCTCCTTGTCGCCCGTGCGGCCGTCAACGCCATTGTGCCGTCAGGTGATCACTCGGCCCAGGGGTTCGCGACGATCGGGGCGAATGTTCTTCGGAAACGGTGAACTGTCAGCCCAGGTTGCCGGGTTGGGCGGGCGGTGTCCGTCCGGCCAGGACGTCCTTCAGGTGCGCGGTGCCGTTCTGCACGGCGGCCTTGGTCGTGTCGGTCTCCGTGCCGTCGAGGCCGCCGGAGGTGACGGTGATCGCGTCGGTGCCGACCCGGACGACGGCCAACTGCAGGGTGAGCGTGGTGGGTTCATTGCCGCTCGTGCCCGTGACGGTGACCTGCAGCCCCTGGCGGGCGTCGCCCACGGAGGGCACCGGGTTCTCGATGACCTGGACCGTCCGATGGCCGCCCTTGGAGTCGGTCGCGGTGAACTGGTCGCACGTCACCGGCAGCGTCTTCAGCCAGCTCAGGGAGGCGCCGAGCTTGGCCCGGTCGTAGGCGGCGACCTGGTACAGCAGACGGGAGTTGCCCTGCTCGAACCCGGTCAGCGCGGAGGCGCCGGACGGCTTGCCGAGGAGGTCGTCGTCGTAGAGCGCGCCGAGCAGTTTCTGACAGTCGGCGGCGTTCGTCTTCGCGGTGAGGAAGTCGGCGACGTCGACCTTGCCGATGACCAGCTTGTCGCCCCAGCCGGCAGCGTCCTTGACCTGCGTCCAGCTGTCTTCGAGGTCGGCCTCGGTGATCAGCGCGGATGTGGCTCCGGCCGGGGTGAGGACGGGTGCGGCGGACTTCTCGGCGCGGGGTGAGGCGGATTTCCCGATACGGGGTGAGGCGAGCGGGGACTCGGCGGCGAGGGGGGAGGCGGCGACGTCCGAGGCGCTGTCGCGCTCCGCGTCACTGCCGCCGCTGTTGCCTCCGCCGGAGCAGGCCGCACAGGTCAGCAGGGCGCCTGCGGCAAGGGCCGAGGCGAGGACACGGGCGGGACGGCCGGGTCGGGAGGGCGGGCGACGGTGCATGACGGGGCCTCCAGGGGGAGTGGCAGGTCGCTCCCCAGCGCACCATTGGGGGGTCAGGGCCTCCAGTGCAGGGGGCCGTACGGGTGAGTCACGGCGGGTAGGGGGCCCGTCAGCGCGTCTCGTCCTCAGGCGGGCCGGAATGCCGGTGCGGCAGATGCAGACGGTGCTCGTGGTGCTCGTGCGGCGGCCGGGGTTCGTGTTCCGCGCGGCGAGCCCGTGCCGCGAGCCCGGCCTCCAGCACCTGCACCGTGCGCCCGCCGCACTTGGGGCAGATCGCGTCGGCGAGGGGTGACCTGAGGGCCTTCCCCTCCTCGTCGACGTACTCCTGCGTGGTCAGGCCGGTGGCGTCGGTCGGGTTGGTGAAGAACATCACCTGGAAGGTGGCCTCCCAGCTGTGGCCGCAGTCACCACAGGTGAACGCGAAGGTCTCCGGCACGGCTCGGGGTTCCGCGGGCATGGCAGGTTCCTCCGTCTTGGGGACGGTCGGTCGAACAGCGAAGCAGCGCCTCCAGCGCACAACGCCAAACGTCGTACGGCAACTCGAGGGTGAGGACTTGGGAGGGTGAGGTGACGGGGGAGACGGGCGTGCCGCCAGGAGGGGCTGTCCACGCCCGCGCGACGCCACCGACCGCAGCACCTCACCTCGCCGATCGCGGGCGACCTCGCGCCCGCCAAGGCAGACGTGTTACCCGGGTTGCTCGGCCAACGTCAGCGCGCCGAAGGCATGCCCCTCCCACAGCCGCCGCGAGGCCTCCTCCGGATACGCCGTGACCACGGACTCCGCGTCGAGCACCTGCACCGAACGCCGCTCGGTGTCGTACGCGGGCCAGCCCGGGTCGCCCGTCCTCGCGAACGCCGTCCAGGACGCGCGGAAACGGGACGACAGTGCCAGCGCCTCGGGGGAGGGCTCGACGTCGGCGAACAGCAGATTGCCCAGGTCGGCGGTGAACGTGCCGAACAGCAGGGGGATGTCGAGGCCGTGGCAGGCGCCCAGTACGCCGCCCAACCCCGGGGCCGGCCAGGTGAGTTCGTAGACGTACACGCGACCACCGACGGCGACCTGCGCGTCCGCCAGGTGGAGGCAGGGCATGCGGAACACCCGGTCGGAGTGGACGAGTTCGTACAGCTCGCCCGGTGAGGCGCTCGGGAAGGCGCTGCGATAGGCCTGTTCGGCATCGGGGCCCGGGCCGAACCAGCGCAGTGCGGACGCCGCGTCCGCATCGGTGATCTTCCCGAGTTGGCCGCCGAGCGCGGTGAACAGGCGGAACTCGTCCCGGTTGTGACCGAGGATCAGTTCCACGTCCCGGGCCGCGCCCGCCGCGACACCCTGCCAGGGCGTGGTGGGCAACACCTCGCCGTCGACGACGGGCGCGAAGGGGCTCAGCGTGTGGGCGAGGCTGCCCCACCGGTCCTCGTACTGGTGCATCTTGTCGGTCAACGTCTCGCCCGCCGTGGGCAGTTGACGCGGGTCCACGGTCGCGAGGTCGGCGGCCGTGGGGCGCAGTCCCGCCTCGGCGGCGATCGCGGCCGCGATGTCCCTGGCCAACTCGTCGGAGAAGAAGGGGCCCGGCACACTCTGCGCGATTGCCCGGCGGAACAGTCCGGCGGCGCTCGGCATGACCAGCAGTGAGGCCACCGACCCGGCACCGGCCGACTCGCCGAAGACGGTGACCTGTTCGGGATCACCGCCGAACGCGGTGATGTTCTCCCGCACCCACTCCAGCGCGGCGACCTGGTCGAGCAGCCCGCGGTTGGCGGGGGCGCCGTCGATCCGGGCGAACCCCTCAATGCCCACACGGTAGTTGAGGGTCACGACCACGAGATCGCCGTCGCGGGCGATGCGCTGCGCGTCGTAGCCGGGGCTGCCCGCGTGTCCCAACTTGTACGCGCCGCCGTAGATCCACACCATGACCGGCCGGCGGGCCGCCGGATCGGGAGCCGGTGTCCACACGTTGACGGTCAGCCAGTCGTCACCCGTCGCAGCCTCCAACACGCCCCGGCGGCCCTGGAATCCGGACTCCTGCGGGGGCGGCGGCCCGAAGTCAATGGCCTCGCGTACGCCGTCCCAGCCGCGCACGGGTCGCGGTGCCTGGAACCGGGCCTCCCCGACAGGCGGTTCGGCGAACGGGATACCCCGGAAGACCGCCAGCCCGTCCTCCAGCCGCCCCCGCACCGCACCGGCTCCGCATCGCACCACGGGTGCGCCGGCCGAACCCGCCGCCGTGTCACGGGAGTTGGGCGTCGTCATCGTGGACTCCTCGCTGTGTGCCGGGGAAGTGCGGGTATGCGGAGGGCGGTCGCCGTCCCGCACGACGCGGGAC
>NZ_JBHXME010000214.1:0-15669 GCF_042721125.1 Streptomyces sp. NPDC058469 | reverse complement strand
TGCAGGAACTGCTCGACGATGCCCCCGGGGACGATCCGCATGTCCGCGTCCAGGGCCGTCTGTCCGCCCAGGTAGAGCGTGTTGCCGCTCAGCGTGCCGTGCGAGTAGCCGCTCGGTGCGGGGAGCGAGGGCGGGTTCACCGGGATCGGAGTCATTGCTGGTTGCTCCTCGGATGGATCGGACGGACCGGACGGACTGACGCAGGCAGCCTAACTCATCTATTGACTGTTTTCGACGGTCGTGAAAATCTCGCTATAACGCAGGCCGGCCACTCCGGCCTCCGCCACCCCGAGGGAGAACGCCCATGAAGCTCGCCACCGTGGCCCACGGAGGCCGCACCATGGCCGCCGTGCTCGACGGCGACCGCTGGCGGGCGCTGCCGGCCGACGACCTCTCCGCGCTGCTGACGACCACAGGGACCGAGCGCATCGCAGACCTCGCCGGGGCCGAACTGCCCGGCGCCACCCCCGTGTTGCCCCTGCCCTCGCCACGCAAGGTCGTCTGCTGCGGCCTCAATTACGCCGACCACATCACCGAGATGGGCCGCGAGCTGCCGGCCCACCCCACGCTCTTCGCCAAGTACGCCGACACGCTGACCGGCCCCGAGGACGACCTGGTCCTGCCGCCCGGTCTCGACGTGGACTGGGAGGCGGAGCTCGCGGTCGTCGTCGGGGCCGAGCTGACCGGCGCCGACCGGGACACGGCCGGGCGGGCGATCGCCGGCTACACGGTCGCCAACGACGTCAGCGTGCGGAACTGGCAGAAGCGCACGCTGCAGTGGTTCCAGGGCAAGGCGTGGGACCGCACCACCCCGCTCGGACCGGTGGTCGTCACGCCCGACGAGCTCGACCCGGTCGCGGGCGTCGAGGTGATCTGCCGGGTCAACGGCGTCGAGCGGCAGCGCGGAAACACGAGCACGCTGGTGTTCGACGCCGCCGAGCTGCTCGCCTATGTCTCCACCTTCACAGTCCTGCGCCCCGGCGACATCGTGCTCACCGGCACCCCCGGTGGCGTGGGGTCGGGCATGAACCCGCCGGTCTACCTAGCCGACGGCGATCTCGTCGAGACCGAGATCCCCGGTATCGGCACCCTGCGCAACCGCCTCCGCCTCACCGACTCCAGGAGCTGATCATGGAACCCGATTTCTCCCAGTACGTCCTAGAGGGCGACAACTCGTTGTACGCCGACGAGTCCGGCCTGGTCGTACCGGTCGTGACGCGCGGCGGTCTGGAGGTCGGTGCCACCGGCCAGTCCGACGGCGCGACCCGGATCTCCGGCGTCTCCGTCCAGCACACACCGGCCACCAAGCTGTGGTTCGGGAAGGTGAGCAACCAGTCGGGCTACCGCTCGGTGCCGCACCACCACGGCGAGGCGGAGACCGGCGGCTACGTCCTCTCGGGGCGGGCCCGGATCTATTTCGGCGAGCGTTTCGAGGACTACCTCGACCTCGCGGAGGGCGACTGGGTCTTCGTCCCGCCGTTCATGCCGCACGTCGAGTGCAACCTCGACCGCAACAACCCGCTGACCTGGATGACGACCCGTACCCCGGAGAACATCGTGGTCAACCTGGCACAGGTGGCCGACGCCGACCTGCGCGACTGGCTGGACCGGCCGTGACCGACTCCCGCGCCACCGGCGCCGACGTCCGCTCCGTCCCGACCTCGGCGACCTTCACCACCGCGATCACGCTGACCCCCGCCGAACCCGAGCACTTCGACCTCGCCTTCACCGCGACCACCCAGCCCTGCCCGTGGCCGAAGGCGTACGGCGGCGACATGGTCGCCCAGGCCACGGCAGCCGCGATGCGCTCGGTCGAGGGCAAGACGCTGCACTCGATGCACTCCTACTTCCTGCGCCCGGTCGACATCGGCGCCGAGGTCCACTACGAGGTGGAGCTGCTGCGCGACGGCCGCGGCTACGCCACCCGGCAGGTCCGCGGCTTCCAGAACGGCAAGCCCGTCTACACCTGCCTCGCCAACTTCGCCGCGGGCGAGCCGGGCGCCACCTTCGCCGCCGAGCCGCCTGCCGGCGTACCGGATCCCACCGAACTGCCCAGCTCCGCCTCGTACTTGCGCGACACCGCCGCACCCCGGGGCACGATGACCGACACCTCCGAGGAGTACTGGAGCGGCGGCCGCAGCTTCGACATGCGGCACGTGCCCGGACCCGTCTACCTCACCGTCGAGGGTGAGCGCGTACCCCAACAGGCCGTGTGGGTAAGGCCGTTCGACACCCTGCGTCCCGTCGACGGCCTGACCGACGAGCAGCGCGATCTCGCCGCGCTCGCCTACGTCTGCGACTACACGATTCTCGAACCCGTCCTGCGGATGCTCGACCTGCCGTGGGCGCTGCCGGGACTCGTCACGGCCAGCCTCGACCACGCCATGTGGTTCCACCGGCCCGGCCCCATGGACGGCTGGCTCCTCTACGCGCAGGAAGCCGTCGCCGCCGACGCCGGTCGCGGCCTCGCCGTCGGCCGGTTCTTCACCCCCACTGGTACCCACCTGGCCACCGTCGTCCAGGAAGGCCTGATCCGCAGCTCTTGATTCCCGCGCAGCTCCTGATCCCTGCACGGCCCGCCCCCGGCCTGCGGAAAGGACCCTTCCGATGGACCAGTTGGACCAGATGGGCCTCTCGCCCTCCGCCTATCCGGACACGTTCGCCCGCGACCATCTCCCACCGCGCGCCCAGTGGCCGGTCCTGGAGTTCACCACCGACGAACTCCGCTACCCCGAGCGCCTCAACGCCGGCGCCGAGCTCATCGACGTACCCACCGCCGCCTTCGGCCCCGACCGTCCAGCCCTGCGCACGCCGGAGGGCGAGGTGTGGACGTACGGCGAGCTGCTGCGCCGCGCCAATCAGATCGCCCACGTCCTCACCGAGGACCTCGGCCTGGTCCCCGGCAACCGGGTGCTCCTGCGCTCCCCCAACAACCCGTGGACCGTGGCGTGTTGGCTCGGCACCCTCAAGGCCGGCGGCATCGTCGTCACCACCATGGCGGCCCTGCGGGCCCGCGAACTCACCCCCGTCGTCGAGAAGACCCGCCCGGCCGTCGCCCTGGTCGACCACCGGTTCACGGCGGACGTCGAGGCCGTACGCGACGACGTCCTGCCGGGCCTCACGATCGTGGCGTACGGCGGTGACGCGGCCGACGACCTGACGCGCCAAGTGGCGGCGAAACCGGCGGAGTTCACCGCGGTCGACACCGCCGCCGACGACGTGGCCCTCTTCGGACCCACCTCGGGCAGTACCGGCGTACCGAAGATCACCACCCACTTCCACCGCGACATCCTGTCGATCGACAACACCTTCGGCCGGCACACACTCCGCCTACGGCCCGACGATCTCGTGTCGTGCACCGCCCCGCTCGCGTTCACCTTCGGACTCGGCATCCTGGTCGTCTGTGCCCTGCGGGCCGGCGCGTGCGCGCTGCTGACGGAGGCCGTCGCGCCGGAGCCGCTGGCCGAGCTGGTCGCCGAGGCGGGGGTCACCGTGCTGGCGACCGCGCCGACGGCCTACCGGCAGATCCTCAAGGCCGGGAAGGCGGACCGGCTGCACGGTCTGCGCAGCGCGGTCAGCGCCGGGGAACACATACCTGAGGAAGTGTGGGAGCACCTCCACACGGAGACCGGGATCAAGGTCATCGACGGCATCGGCGCCACGGAGATGATCCACATCTTCATCTCGGCCGCCGGCGACGACATCCGGCCTGGTTCAACTGGCAGGCCAGTCCCCGGATATCGGGCCACCGTCCTCGACCTGGACGGCGAGGAGGTCGGCCCCGGTGTCGAGGGGCGGCTGGCCGTGATCGGCCCGGTCGGCTGCCGTTACCTCGACGACCGGCGCCAGGAGAACTACGTCGTGAACGGCTGGAACGTCACGGGCGACACCTTCGTGCGCGACGAGGACGGCTACTTCTACTACCGCACTCGCACAGACAACATGATCGTGTCCTCCGGCTACAACATCGGCGGTCCCGAGGTCGAGTCCGCGATCAACACCCACCCGGACGTCGTCGAGTCCGCGGTGGTCGCCAAGCCCGACCCCGAACGCGGCTCTGTCGTCTGCGCGTTCGTCGTCCTACGCGAGGGAGTCGCCGCCGACGAGGCCAAGGTCAAGGACATCCAGGACCACGTCAAGGCGCAGCTGGCGCCGTACAAGTACCCCCGGGCGGTGCGCTTTTGCGACGCCCTGCCCCGCAACACCAGCGGAAAGCTTCAGCACTTCCTGCTGCGTCGGATCGTCGAGAAGGAGAGCCAGGCATGAGGATCGCGATCGTGGGCGGCGGGCCTGGTGGGCTGTACCTCGCCGCGCTGATGAAGCAACTCGACCCGGGCCACGAGATCACCGTCTGGGAGCGCAACGCCCCCGACGACACCTTCGGCTTCGGCGTGGTCTTCTCCGACGAGACCCTCGGCGGCATCGAGAACGCGGACACCGTCGTCCACGACGCGATGGAGAGCCGGTTCGCCCGCTGGACCGACATCGACATCGAGTTCGACGGGCACCCCTTCACGGTCGGCGGCCAGGGCTTCGCGGCGATGGCCCGCAAGGACCTGCTGCACATCCTCCAGGAACGCGCCGCCGAACTCGGCGTCACCGTGCACTACCGCACCCTCGCCCCGGAAGTGGACGAACTGCGCGGCTCCTACGACCTCGTGGTCGCGGCGGACGGGATCAACTCGGCCGTGCGCACCAAGTACGCCGACGCCTTCGTCCCCTCCCTCGACCAGCGCGCGAACAAGTACATGTGGCTGGGCACCGACCGGGTCTTCGAGGCGTTCCAATTCCTCGTCAAGCAGACCGAGTTCGGGACCATGCAGATCCACGGCTACCCCTTCTCCGACACCGGCTCGACCTTCATCGTCGAGATGGCCGAGGACGTGTGGCGAAGGGCGGGCCTGGACGCGACGGAGGGCACGCAGTTCCCTCCCGGCGTCAGCGATGAGCATTCGGTCGCCCGGATCCGCGAGATCTTCGCCGGGGAACTCGCCGGGCACAAGCTCCTTACCAACAACTCCCGTTGGCTGAACTTCACGACGGTCCGCAACGAGCGCTGGCACCACCACAACGTGGTCCTGCTGGGCGACGCCGCCCACACCGCGCACTTCTCCATCGGCTCCGGCACCAAGCTGGCCATGGAGGACGCCCTGGCACTCGCCGCGTGTCTGCACGAACACCCCACCGTGGACGAGGCGTTGACGGCGTACGAGACGGAGCGCCGCCCGGTGGTGGAGTCCACCCAGCGCGCCGCGCAGGCCTCGCTGGAGTGGTTCGAGAGCATCGGCAGGTACGCCGACCAGGATCCCGCGCAGTTCTGCTTCAACCTGCTCACGCGTTCCCGCCGGATCACCTTCGACAACCTCAAGGACCGCGACCCCGGCTTCGCCGACCTGATCGAGCGCGGCTTCGCCACAGCCCAGGGACGGAGCCTGCCCGAGTCCGCCCCCGCCGTCCCGGCGATGTTCCAGCCGTTCACCATCGGCGGCCTGGAGTTGAAGAACCGGATCATCGTCTCGCCGATGGACATGTACTCCGCCGTCGACGGAGTGCCGGACGAGTTCCATGTCGTCCACCTCGGCTCCAAGGCGCTCGGCGGCGCCGGCCTGGTGATGACCGAGATGGTCTGCGTCTCCCCCGAGGCCCGCATCACCCCGGGCTGCACGGGCCTGTGGAACGACACTCAGCGCGACGCGTGGGCCCGGGTCACCGACTTCGTCCACGGACGCAGCACCGCGAAGATCGGTCTCCAGCTGGGCCATTCGGGCCGCAAGGGCTCAACTCGGCTCATGTGGGAGGGCATTGACGAGCCTCTCACCGAGGGCAACTGGGAGGTCGTCGGCCCGTCCCCGCTGGCCTACGGCACGGGCTGCCACCTTCCGCGCGAGATGACGCGGGCCGACATGGACGCGGTCGTCGCCGACTTCGTGTCCGCCGCCCGCCGGGGCGCCGACGCGGGATTCGACCTGCTGGAAGTGCACGCCGCCCACGGCTACCTGCTCTCCTCCTTCCTCTCCCCCATCGCCAACCACCGCACCGACGAGTACGGCGGCGACCTGGCGAACCGGCTGCGCTTCCCGCTGGAGGTCTTCGACGCCGTACGGTCCGCCTTCCCCGCCGACCGCCCGGTGACCGTGCGGATCTCCGCCACCGACTGGACCCCCGACGGGAACACCGAGCACGACGCGGTCGAGATCGCGCGGGCGTTCGTCGCGCACGGCGCGGCGGCCGTCGACGTGTCGTCCGGCCAGGTCACCAAGGACGAGAAGCCGGCGTACGGCCGCTCGTACCAGACCCCGTTCGCCGACCGGATCCGGCACGAGGTCGCCGCTCCGGCGGGGGCCGCCGTGATCGCCGTAGGAGCGATCTCGTCCTACGACGACGTCAACTCGATCCTGCTCGCGGGGCGTGCCGACCTGTGCGCGCTCGGCCGTACCCACCTCTACAACCCGCAGTGGACCCTCCAGGCCGCCGCCGAGCAGGAGTACCGCGGCCCGGGTGCCGACTGGCCGGCGCAGTTCGCGGCCGGCCGCCGCAAGCCGCCCACCTCACGGACCGACGCGGTCCGCCCGCGTCTCGCGCTGCTGCGCGAGACCCCGCGGGACGCCGTGCACCTGCGGTGGACCCCGGGCGGGGCGGCGGAATGAGCGGCCCCTACGGCGTCCACCGGGCCCGCGTGGAGTGGATCGACACCGACGCGGCCGGGATCTACCACAACACCACCGTCGTCCGGTTCGCCGAGGCGGCCGAGGCCGAACTGATGCGCACGTACGACATCCCGGGCTACTTCCCGGTGGCGCCGAGGGTGCGCTACGAGGTGGAGTTCGAGGCGTCGATCCGGTTCGGCGAGGAGGTCGAGACGCGGGTCGAACTGATCCGCCTCGGCCGCTCCTCGATGACCTTCGGCTTCGAGGTGTGGCGGAACACCGAGGATGGCGAGCCCAACTGCCGTGCCGCCCGGGGCAGTTACGTCACCGTGCACGTCCCCGATAAGGCGACCGGCGGCAGTGCGCCCTGGCCGGCCGCCTGGCGTGCCGCGCTGGGCGGCCGGGCGGAATCCGACGCCGTACGGGCGCACTGAAATACTACGATCGTGACGGCAAGCGATCTCGAAGACGACAGCCCGGGCCAGCCCGCCCCGCCGCGATCCCTCATCGTGACGGTGTACGGCCTCTACGCGCGCGAGGTCGGCGGCTGGATCGGTGTGAGCACCCTGATCCGACTGCTCGCCGAACTCGACGTCGACGCCCAGGCGGTCCGCTCGTCGATCTCCCGGCTCAAGCGCCGCGAGATCCTGGTGTCCGAGCGCAGGGACGGCCGTGCGGGCTACGCGCTCTCGCCGTACGCCCGCTCCGTCCTGGAGACCGGTGACCGGCGCATCTTCGAACGCCACGCCGTCACCGACGACGGCTGGGTCATCGCCGTCTTCTCGGTGCCGGAGAGCGAACGTCAGCACCGGCACCAACTCCGGTCACGGCTCGCCTGGTTGGGCTTCGGCACGGTCTCGTCCGGGATCTGGATCGCCCCGGCCCACGCGCTCGACGACACCCGCGACCACCTGCTCCGACACGGCCTGGACCAGTACGTCGACCTCTTCCGCGGCGACTACGTGGCCTTCGGTGACCCCGCCGAACAGGTGGGCCGCTGGTGGGACTTGGAGGCACTCCAGAAGCTCTACGACGATTTCGTCGCCGAGTTCACGTCGATGGCCGGGCGCTGGGCCGGGCCCGGCAGGAACACCCTGTCGGACCAGGACGCGTTCATCGACTACGTCCACGTCCTCACCGCCTGGCGCCGACTGCCCTACCTCGACCCGGGTCTGCCCAGCACCCTCCTCCCCGCCACCTGGTCCGGCGCGACGGCGGCGGATCTCTTCGCCACGCTCCGGCACACCCTGGCGGACCCGGCGCACGAGTTCGCCCGGAGCCTGCTGGACGACCCCTCGTGATCCGGCGGGGTCAACTCCCGAACGCCTGGCGGAACTTGGCGATGCCCTCGGGCGAGGCCTCGATCGCGGCGCACGGCGGGACGACGCCGTCCTTGGCGCCCACGATGTAGTGCCCGCCTTCCGAGTACGTCAAGGTCTCCGGGATCCTGGTGTCGCTGGTGAGTACGACCGTCTCCGCGTCACCGCCCTTGAACCACTGGTCCACGCGGAAAGTGGCCGTCGAGCCCTTGACGGAAGTGACCGTTCCTTCGAAGAGGGTCGGGTACTTTCCGAGTGTGTCGAGGCTGGGCACCACGCACTTGGCGGAGCCGCCCCCGTCGGTCAGCCGCAGCGCACCGGTCGAGGCCGAATGACCGTTGCCGTTGCCGTTGTTGGCCATGATTCCTCCGGCGACGCCGCCTCCGATCACAAGAAGTCCGGCGGCCGCCGCGAGTCCGAAGAGATGACGCCGTCCCCATCCCGCGGTCGTGATGCCCACGGCGGTGGTCGCCGACTGAAGCGCGGTGTCGGTGTTCAAGGTGTCCTCCACAAGGCGGTTGATGTCGGGCGGCGGAGCAATTCCGGTCAGTGCCGGGTCCGCGGACTTCAGCCGGGCCAGCAACTCGTCGTCATTCACTGACTGCTCCTTCCTTCATCACTCTTGTGTCCGGGCCGTTCGGCATCCTTTCGCCCCAGTTGCGCGGCGAGTCTCGCCTTCGCCCGATGGAGCCGGATGCTCACCGCGTTGGACGTCAGCCCGGTCGCCTCCGCGATCTGCCGCGGCGCCAGCCCCTCCCACGCCCACAGCCGCACCACCTCGCGGTCCAACGCCCCGAGGGCATCGAGCGCGGCATGCAGCTCACTGTGATCGGCGGCCCCCGCCGGTGACTGCTCCTGCGTCCGGATCAGCCGCTCCACGAGCCGGAGCCTGCGCCCGTCGGCACGGCGGACGTTCGCCAGACACCCCCGCGCCACCCCGTAGCACCAGGGCAACACGTCATCGGGATCGGGACGCGAATCGGGCTCTGATCCCACTCCGAGCCCGGGGACATCGTCGAGCCGACGCCACAGCACCAGCATCGTCTCCGACAGGACGTCGTCGACCATGTCGGCGCTCGTCCGTCGCAGCAGATACCGGTGCAACGGTTCCACCACCACGTGCGCCAGGCCTTCGAAGCGCGCCCGCCGCATCCGGCGCGCCTCCTGTTCCGTCATGGATTCCACAACCCGTACTGTCCGGCGGCGGCCGGTTCCTTTCCGCGCTCGATATTGATTCAAGCTACATGTAAGTGCATAATGCCATTATGCATAAGCGGGTTATGGATCCAGCGATCCCCGAAACCTCACCCGAGGACCTGATCATCGCCGTCGAGAGGATGGTCCGGTACGTCCGACAGAGCGCCGTCACCGGCGGTCTGAGCATGGCCGCCTCCGCCGTCCTCGGGCGCCTGGGCCGTGAGGGCCCGTGCCGGCTGACCGATCTGGCCCGGGCCGAGGGCGCCTCCCAGCCGAACATGACGCAGCTGGTCACCCGGCTGGAGCGCGCGGAGCTGGTACGGCGTACCGCGGACCGCAGCGACGGCCGGGGCGTACTGGTGGAGGTGACCGATACGGGTCTGGAGGTCTCCCGCCAGCGGCGCGCCGAACGCGCCCACGCCCTCGACCTGCTCATCGCGGAGTTGAGCGAGCCGGAACAGCAGGCAGTGCGGGTCGCCCTCCCGGCCCTTGCCCGCGCGATCCAGGACCGCCAGTCCCCCTCCTGACAGAGCACCCACGCACCCTTCAACTCCCTGGAGGACAAGCACACATGAGCGCACCACACGGAAATGTCGCCAGCCCGTTCCGGCAGCCCAGGGCCGTCTGGGCCGTCGCGTTCGCCTGCGTCATCTCCTTCATGGGGATCGGCCTCGTCGACCCGATCCTGCCCGCGCTGGCCGACAGCCTGCACGCCACGCCGAGCCAGGTCTCCCTGCTGTTCAGCAGCTACCTGATCGTGACGGCGGTGGCGATGCTGTTCGTGGGCTGGTTCTCCAGCCGCTTCGGCGCCAAACGCACCCTCGTCATAGGCCTGGCGGTCATCGTGGTCTTCGCCGCCCTGGCCGGAACCTCCGGTTCCATCAACGGCATCGTCGGCTTCCGCGCGGGGTGGGGGCTGGGCAACGCCCTGTTCATCGCCACGTCCCTGGCCGTCATCGTGGCCTCGGCCAGCGGCGGATTCGGTGGCGCGATCATCCTGTACGAGACCGCGCTCGGCCTCGGTATCGCCGTCGGGCCGCTACTCGGGGGCGAGTTGGGCGGCGTCAGCTGGCGCGGCCCGTTCTTCGGCGTCGCGGTCCTCATGGCCGTAGCGCTGGTCGCCACGGCCGTGTTCGTACCGGACCTGCCCAAGCCTGAGCGGGTCACCTCGCCCCTCGCGCCCTTGAAGGCGCTGCGTCACCGCGGTCTGCTGACGATGGGCATCATGGCGCTGCTGTACAACTGGGGCTTCTTCACCATGCTCGGTTACGCCCCCTATCCCATGGAACTGGACGCCCATCAGCTCGGTCTCGTGTTCACCGGCTGGGGACTGCTCGTGGCCGCGTTCAGCGTCTTCTTCGCCCCACGCCTGCAGGCGCGCTACGGCACCGCGCCCGTCCTGTACGTCAATCTGGCCGGTCTCTCCGTCGTGATGGGCGTGATCGCCGCCGGTGTCGCCACGCCGACCGTGGTCATCGTGGCGGTCGTCGTCAGCGGCGCCTTCATCGGCATCAACAACACCCTGACCACCCAGGCCGTCATGCTCGTCTCGCCTGTGGAGCGGCCCGTCGCCTCCTCCGCGTACGGCTTCCTGCGCTTCATCGGCGGCGGCCTGGCCCCGTACGTGGCCGGCAAGCTCGCCGACGCCACCGATCTGAGCGTCCCGTTCTATCTGGGCGCCGCCACTTTCCTGCTGGCCATTCCGGTCCTGGCCAGCGGCCACAACCTGCTCCGCGAGGCCGAACAGCACAGCGGCGAGGGCGAGTCCGTCGCCCCGGCCCTCACCCCCGTCGGCAAGCCGGCGAGCGGGAGCACACCTCGGATCATCGTCGCCGTCTCCGCCCATGACCAGGCCCCCGCCATCGTCGACGCGGCGGCCCGGCTCGCCCACGACACGCACAGCCCGCTGGAGGTCGTACACGTCCAACTGACCGCCGTGGTCGAGGAACTGGCCGCCGACACGGAGACGCGCGACCAGGCCCGCGCCGCCGTGACCGCCCACCTCGACCGTCTCGCCGAGCGGGGCGTCCCGGCGACCGGCCAGATCCTCACCACCGTCGGCGACCACTCGGCGGCCGGCCGCGTACTGGCCCGGCACGCCGCCGACACGGGCGCCCGCGCCCTCGCCGTCGGCCGCTCACCGCACGGCCCCCTCACCCAGTTCGCCGAAGGCAGCTTCACCAGCGCCCTCACCCACGCGGCCAGCTGCACCGTCGTCCTCGTCGACCCCGACAACGCACCACGGCCACTGACCTCGGCCGCCCTGCCGGCACTGCGCGACGGCGCGGCCTGACCTTTACCGCACACCGACAACGACATGTGGCGGGCCCGACAACCGACGGGCCCGCCACAGACGTGTGCGGGTCCACGTAACAAGCACCCGAGAGCGATCGGCACGCGAAGCCGAGGTCAGGTCGCAAGTTCGCGATTCCCCTGACGGTTCGTCATGAAATAACCGTGTTAACTCGGCGCGCGAACCCTTGCCAAGCAGAGATAGTACGTGCTCGGATTATCTCTGTCGGGCGGTACCCCACCGTCCCGAATCCGCTGCTCAACCATGCACCGCGGGGCCTGTTCACCCTGCCTCCGCTCCCCGTCCCCCCTCTCGTCCCCTCCCCTCTCCCTCTCTTCGCTCCCCCTTCCGTCACCGTGCCCGGAGCGTGTCTGCGGCATGTCCGCGGCCCGCCGAAGAGCGCGATCGGTGCCCCTCGGCGATACCTGGAGAAGCCCGTGTTCGATCTTTCGTCCGTCGACCTGCTCGACGCCTTCACCCGCGAGCTGCGGCTGTGCAAGCTGCGCAGCGACGAGCACGTCGTGGTGCTGTCCGAGCCCGGCAGCCGCGGTGACTACGTCGCCGCCGCCTTCGGTGCCGCCAAGGCGTGCGGAGCGCACGTCATCTCCGCGACCGTGCCGGGCGGCAGCCCCGCGCCGATGCCGAGCACTCACACCGGTGCGGGTCCTGGCCTGGTCTCGGTACTCAACGACAGCACCGCGCAGGACCTGTTGAAGTCCGCCGACCTGGTCGTCGACCTGACCCGCGAGGGCTTCATCCACGCGCCGGTCCAGCAGGAGATCCTGCGCGCCGGCACCCGCATCATCTTCGTCTGCGACGCCCCCGACGTGCTGATCCGCAACCTCCCCAAGGAGGGCGACAAAGCGGAGGTGCTGGAGAGTGTCGACCTGCTGAAGCGGTCGTCCGTCATGAGGGTCACCTCGGACGTGGGAACCGACCTCACCGTCCAACTCGCCGGTTCCAAGCCGGAGTTCCAGTGCGGCTTCGCCGACGACCCGGGCCGCTGGGACCACTGGCCCAGCACGATGGTGCTGTGCTGGCCGGAGATCTCCGACGGCCAGATCGTGCTCGCCGAGGGCGACATCCTGCTGCCCTTCAAGGAGTACGTCCGCTCCCCCGTCACCCTGCAGATCGCGGGCGGGCACATCGAGAAGGTGTCGGGCGGTGCCGAGGCCGAACTGCTGTCGACGTTCTTCGAGGACGCCCGGGACCAGTGGGCGCGCAGCCTCTCCCACATGGGCTGGGGTCTGATGCGCACGGCCGACTGGTTCGCCACGGCGATGTACGGCAAGGACGACCTGATGGGCATGGACGCCCGCGCCTTCGCCGGCAACTTCCTGTGGTCGACGGGCCCGCACCCGGTCCTCGGGCGTGAGTCCTACGCCCATCTCGACATCGCGATGCGCGGCTGCACCGTCACGGTCGACGACGTCGAGGTCGTCACCGGCGGGAAGCTCACCGACGGCTGAACGCGTCGACCCTCGCCTACGAACCACCCGTACCCGCACGCGAGTTGGAGGAAGTGTGGCGCCCAGCCAGTCGTACGAAGTCACCGTCGTCGGAGGAGGTCTCGGCGGGCTCACCACCGCGTTGGCACTGCGGCAGCGCGGTCTGCGGGTCACCGTCCTGGAGCAGGCGTCCGAGCTCGGTGAGGCCGGCGCGGGCATCCAGACGGCGCCCAACGCGAGCCGCGTCCTGATGGGACTCGGGCTGCGCCCGCAGATGGAGGCCATCCACACCGAGCCACTCGACCAGGTGCGACGGCGGTGGAAGGACGGCCGCATCGTCGCACTGACCTCACTGGGGCAGCGCTGCAAGGACCAGTTCAACGCCCCCTACTGGCACTACCACCGAGCCGATCTCCACCGCGTCCTGCTGGACGCGTGCGTCGACCCAGCCGGCCCCGGCCCTGTCGTGGACGTACACACCGCGAGCAAGGTCGTCGAGCTGGACCGCACCGACCCCGAGCGTCCCGTCGCGGTCACCGAGGACGGGCGCCGGTACGCCGGTGACGTGCTCATCGGCGCCGACGGCATCCGCTCGCGGACACGCGACCTGATGGGCGCCCCCGACACCCTGCTGTTCTCCGGCGAGATGGCCTACCGGGCGCTGATCCCAGGGGAGTTGATCGCCGCGGACCCGGCGACGCGCTGGCTCGTGGACCGCTACCAGAGCACCATCTGGTACGGCCCGGACCGGCACCTCGTGCACTACATGATCCGCGGCGGCGAGTACCTCAACATCGTGGCCTGCGTGCCCTGCACGGACGAGGTCGCCGAGAAGTGGAGCGTGTCCGCGACCGCGCAGGACCTGGTCGACGCGTTCCCCGGCTGGGACGACCGCGTACCGGCCATGCTGTCGAAGGCGAAGGAGGACGTCTCCGCCTTCGCGCTCCACCACCGGCGCCGCGACCCGGTGTGGACCGACGGCCGGGTCGCCCTCCTCGGCGACGCCTGCCACGCGATGCTCCCCTACCAGGCACAGGGCGCCTCGCAGGCCATGGAGGACGCCGCCGTACTGGCCGAGGAACTCGGCGCGGTCACGTCCGCCGGCATCGAGGGAGCACTGCGCCGCTACGTCGACCGGCGCGCCAAGCACGCCGGCATGGTCCAGGACGCGTCCCTGCGCAACAAGACCTTCTACCACCTGCCCGACGGCCCCGAACAGCGGGCCAGGGACGAGAAGTTGAGGAACTTCGACGGGGAGTCCGACCTCTCCTACGACTGGCTGTGGTCGGGCACACCGCTCAACGACCCGGATCTCGGCGCGTTCTCGTACCAGTTCGCGCGCTGAGCCCCCTCAAGAACTGCCACCCCCCTGCACATCCGGTCCGCACGCCGGAGCCCCGCGAAAAAGCGCGCCCGCAACCGTGCGGCACGTACCAGACACGCGACACCGTGGAGCGAACGTGAAAACAGGCGATCAGATAGTTCAGGAACTCCCCTGGAAATGGCCGGTCCAGGGAAAGATCTTCGTCATCGGCGGCCTCGGCTACCTGTTCGACGCGTACGACATCGCCCTGAACGGCTTCCTCATGCCACTGGTGGGTGAGCACTTCGACCTCTCGCTGAGCGATCGCGGGTACGTCGCCACCGCCAACCTCGTCGGCATGGCCGTGGGCGCCATCGTCTGGGGCTCTGTCGCGGACCGGATCGGCCGGAAGAAGGCCTTCAGCGTCACGTTGCTGATCTTCGCCGTGTTCTCCGTCCTCGGCGCGCTCTCGCCCACGTACCCCGTCTTCCTCGCGCTGCGCTTCCTCGCGGGGATCGGCCTCGGGGGCTGTATCCCGGTGGACTACGCGCTGGTCAGCGAGTTCTCGCCGCGCAAGTACCGGGGCCGGGTGCTCACCGGGCTCGATGTGTGGTGGCCGGTGGGCGTCACCCTGTGCGGGTTCGTGTCGACGGCGTTGCTGTCGGTCAACGGGAACTGGCGGTGGATGCTGACGACGATGGTCCTGCCCGCGCTGCTGCTGTTCTGGGCCCGCCGAGGCATCCCGGAGTCGCCCATCTACCTGGCGAAAAAGGGCCGCGAGACGGAGGCCAGGCAGGTCATCGACGACCTGGTCGCCCGCACCGGAGCGCCCACCGTGCTGTACACGATCCCGGAACCCGTCGCCGAGACCGGCCCGCGCGGAGTGGCCGCCGCGGCCGAACAACTGCACCGCATATGGAAGTTCAGCCCGCGCATCACCTCAGCCGCCTGGCTGCTGTTCGCCACGATCATGCTGGTCTACTACGCGGCCCTGAGCTGGATGCCGACCATCCTCAAGGACGAGGGCCTCGGCGACACGGCGGCCTTCATGAAGACCACCCTGATGAGCGGGGTCGGCATCATCGGCGTGCTCGTGTCCACCGCCCTTGTCGACATCGTCGGCCGCAAGTGGCTCATCGGGGTCTCGGCGCCGGTCGCGTCCCTCGCGCTGGTCGTGTTCGCACTGGTGATGAAGATGCCGACCGGGTCCGTCGTGGCGATCGGCGTCTTCGGCTTCCTGATCCAGCTCACCATTCCCGCCCTGTACGCCTACGCCTCTGAGCTGTATCCCACCGAACTGCGGGCCAGCGGCTTCGGCTGGGCCTCGTCGGTCAGCCGGGCGCTCACCGGATTCGCCCCGATGCTGTTCGGCTCGCTCATGTGGCCCGCGCTGGGACTGGCGACGACCTTCGCCGTGCTGGGGGTCGCGGTACTGCTGGCCGTCGTATGGATGGCGTTCGCG
>NZ_JBHXME010000213.1:5052-16004 GCF_042721125.1 Streptomyces sp. NPDC058469 | reverse complement strand
CGGGGGGTAATTCTTCCGCTTTGCCACCATGGATCACTTCCCCTGGATGACGAAACATCCAGCGTCCAGGTGTCGGAATTTCGGGGGTCACTCCACTGGAGCACGAGTAGGCACCGTGCGACACGATCCCTCATGGTCTTGTAATGCGTAGGTCGTCGGTTCGAATCCGACAGGGGGCTCAGCCAAGGTCCAGGTCGGACATCATCTGACCTGGGCCTTTTTTCATTCCGTGACCCTGTTTCTGTTGGCGTGTCAGCCCAGAGGCCTCGCCGTGCGCCTCCCGGTGGCCGACCGATGGCCGAACGCGCAGTCGCCGTGCGGCAGCGGTGTCCATGAGTGTGCTGGGCGTGTGCGGGGTGATGCTCCGGCGTTGTCGTATCCCTGCAAGCCGTTGCCCGGATGGCTGTCGGCGAGCGGCGAGGTCGAGGCTGACGCCGTTCACGACAGGGTGGGAGCTGCTGGGGGCACTCGCGGTCGAACTCGGGCTTCCCGCCATGGAGTTGCTGGATTCATCGCACCTCCTGCCGGAGCGGGAGGTGTTCTGCCTGGTCGGCCGCGGCCTGGAAACCGAACACTGTGGAAGGTCCCTGATCACATAGCCTCTCCTGGCACGCACACGACAAGGGGAGAGTCATGAGAGGCAGAACGGCCTGGGCCGCGGTCGGCGGGGCGGCGGTCCTGGTGCTGACGACGGCGACCGGGGCGCACGCGGAGGGGCGGGGCGACGTCCGGGTGGTGAAGACCGTCGTCAACGGCGGTGGCAACGTCATCGTGGGGACGGCGAAGACGATCCGCTACCCGGTCGACATCACCGTCAAGGACAACTCGGGAGTGAAGGGGCTCACGGACGTCAGCACCTTCAACAAGTCGAGCGCCTTCACCTTCGCGACCTGGAACGACGACTCGTCCTGCGCGAAGAAGAGCGCGACGACCTCGGTGTGCCGGGCCACGCTGACCATCGACCCCGCCTGGATCGCCGACAGCGACGACATCGACACCAACAAGGTCGCCGGCGTCTGGCAGGTCAACGCCACGGTCAAGGCGAACGACGGTGACTACTGGATCTCCGACCACATCGCCGAGTACAAGGTCAAGCGGGCCGCCCAGCTCACCACCGTGATCGCACCCGAGAAGGTTGCCAAGAACGCCAAGGTGACTGTCACCGGCAAGCTGTCGCGGGCCAACTGGGAGGACCGGAAGTACCACGGGTTCACCGGGCAGCAGGTCAGGCTCCAGTTCAGGAAGAAGGGCGCCGCCCACTACAGCACGGTCAAGACCGTGACGACGGACGGCACCGGGAAGCTGACCACCAAGGTGACCGTCACCTCGGCTGGCAGCTGGCGCTGGTACTTCCCCGGCACGACGACCACCTCGCTGAAGGCGTCGGCCGGGGACGCACTCAACCTGAAGTAGCCGACGACGCCCAGGGATTCTCTTTGGCCACCGCACATCCAACTCGTCGTCGGCGTGACGACGAGTTGGATGTGCGGTCAGGCAGCCGCCTCTGCACGTGGGCTGCCGCCGACGAACTGTCGGACGCCGTCGCCAACACCGTCCCGTGACGCCGGCCGACACCTTGGCGGGGACCTCTCAGGACTCCGGCCGGGGATTTACTGGCTCAACCTGATCGTCGGGGCACCACCGTGCCAGGGGCTCTTCGAGCTGTACGGCAAGGCCGGCCGTCGGCCGGTTTCGTGCGCACTCCGGACGTACCACCCGGGCCTGTGGGACGGTGGGGGTGGTTCCGGCCCGTCGCTTTCCCCCGTAGCTGCGGGCCGGACTTGTGCTCAGCGGGCGAGGGCGAGAACGAGGACGACGGTGACGGTGATCAGCCGGCCGGGCGGGCGGCCGGCCGGTCGGGGTAGTCCGCGAGCTGCTGGGTCAGCGCGTTGCGCTCGACCTTGTCCATGCTCAGGGCTCCACCGGGCCTTGTCGGCGATCCAAGCGGTGTCGTACCGGCGCCGGTAGCCCACGTTCGGGGGCAGCGACTCGCTCGGGCCCTTGTCGGCCTCGGCGCGGAAGCGGCAGCCGCAACCCTGAGGAGGATTCCGATCGCCGCACTGGCCGCACCGGCCGGTTGGCCTGGTCACGGTGTGCCGACGCGGGGCGCGGGGAATCAGGGGAATCAATCGTGGCCGTCGGACGCTCTGGCCTGCGTGAAGAAGATAGGTTTCCTCTCGTTCGGCCATTGGTCGCCGAGTCCGCATTCCAAGACCCGGTCCGCCGCCGACTTCCTGCACCAGTCCATCGACCTGGCGGTCGCCGCCGAGGAACTCGGTGTGGACGGCGCGTACTTCCGCGTGCACCACTTCGCGCAGCAGGCGGGCAGCCCGTTCCCGCTGCTCTCGGCCATCGGCGCGCGGACCTCGAAGATCGAGATCGGCACCGGCGTGATCGACATGCGCTACGAGAACCCGCTGTACATGGCCGAGAACGCGGGCGCCGCCGACCTCATCTCCGGCAGCCGGCTGCAGCTCGGCATCAGCCGCGGCTCACCGGAACAGGTGATCGACGGCTGGCGTTACTTCGGCTACGCCCCCGAGGAGGGCGAGACCGGCGCGGACATGGCCCGCCGGCACGCCGAGGCTTTCCTGAAGGTGATCGAGGGCGAGGGTTTCGCGCGGCCGAACCCGCGGCCGATGTTCCCCAACCCGCCGGGGCTGCTGCGCGTCGAGCCGTACTCCGAAGGGCTGCGCGAACGGATCTGGTGGGGCTCCAGCTCGAACGCGACCGCCGTATGGGCCGCGAAGCTGGGGATGAACCTGCAGAGTTCCACACTGAAGGACGACGAGACGGGCGAGCCGCTGCACGTCCAGCAGCGCAAGCAGATCGAGGCGTACCGCGAGGCGTACAAGGAGGCGGGCCACGCGCGAGAGCCGCGGGTGTCGGTCAGCCGTAGCATCTTCGCCCTGACCGACGACGTGGACCGGGCGTACTTCGGCCGCGATCGCGACTCGCGGGATCAGGTCGGCATGATCGACGACACGACCAGGGCGATCTTCGGTCGTTCGTACGCCGCCGAGCCGGACGTGCTGGTGAAGCAACTCCGGGAGGACGAGGCCATCCAGGCCGCGGACACCCTCCTGCTGACCGTTCCGAACCAGCTGGGGGTCGACTACAACGCGCATGTGCTGGAGAGCATCCTGACCCAGGTGGCACCGGAGCTCGGCTGGCGCTGAGTGCTCTGCCGCCCTGCGTGCGGGGGCGGCTCGGCACCGTGGTGGTCGGGCCGCCTCGAACGCCCGACGGATCAGCGGGGCCGCCTTCTCCGAGTCGGCCGCCGAGGAGATGCGCACCTCCGCATCGCCCGTCCCGAGGTGGCCGATGCCGCGCATGTCACGAGAGAAGCCCTTCTCCAACTCGACCGTGTCCGGGGCGAGTTGGAGGCGGGGGACGATCACCTCGTGCAGGGCCGCCACGACCGGTGTGGCGGGCACGTGAAGGCGGCTGAGCTCGTGACAGTGGCCCTGGTGGTGGCCGCCCGGTGGCCGGACGCCTTTGGGCGACGTGAAACAAGGCGGCACAGGACAACCGGCCGTACATGCTCCGATCAGGCTGAACATCACTTGTCGTCGGGGAGTTTCCTCAGGGTCGGGTCCGTGATGCGGGCCGTCAGTGCTCTGGTGAAGCGTTCGGCGTGGAGGACTCGGAAGGGTCTGGAGTGGTACGGGCGGGTGGTGGGGTCGACGCGGTCCGTCAGGTTCAGTTGGTTGTGGATGCCGGCCACCGCTTCGTAGGCGTAGGTGAGGTGTTTCTCCCTCGTGTGCCAGTCCGTGGCTGAGAGGGCTGCCGTCAGGACCGGGATCAGGCGGTGGCCGGCGGTCGTGCGGGCGAAGGCGGTGCCCAGCCATTTGTTGTACGGGGGGTAGCGGCGGTCCATGAGGAGGCACAGGCGCATCAGGGTTTGGGTCAGGCCGGCGGCGACCGTCGCCGAGCCGAGTTCGTCGCCCACCTCGCCGCAGCGGCCCACGAAGGCCTCCTCCTGAGAGATGCGGTTCCACTGGCGGGCCAGGACGTGGAGCCAGACGTCGCGGGGGTACCAGCGGAGGGTGTGGCGCAGGGGGCCGAGTTCGTGCAGGCCGTCGTGGAACACCGCGCCTCCCGTGACCTCGGCCAGGAGTTGGGTGGGGGTGGTCAGCCAGTCGGCCGCGGTGATCTCGTGGGTCGGGTCGAAGCCGAGCGTTGCCTTGAACCAGGCCGTGGTGTGGGTGACTTCGACTCTGTGGTGGACCGGGCCGGTGGTGCTCTGCATGACGCGGACGTCGCCGTCGGCCGTCGGGGCGAAGTTCGTCGGGTAGCCGTGGAAGGTTTTCGGGAGGTGCTCGGCGAGGTGGTGTCTGATGCGGCCCGCGTGGCGGGGGACGTCCCGGGGGCGGAGGAAGAGCTGGAGACGTGGGCCCCATTCGTGGTCCGTCGAGCGGGGAGTGTCGTAGCCGAGGACCTCGGAGCCGCTGCCGATACGGGCGGCGGAGTGCGGGATGTCGGGGGCGGCGTCTTCGAGGAGCGGGCGGACGGCCTCTGTGTAGAAACGGCGGGAGAGTTCGAGGCCCGGTAAAAAAGTTGGCATATTCGTGAAGCTCATGCCCGGACCCTGCCCAATCTGGACATGATCGTGCGCGCGAATTTTCGCCGTCGCCCCTCAACTCCCGGCCACGAACGCCCAGTCGAGTAGTCGGGCAGGTGGACGACCGATCACTGGTGCCGTCCCAGCTCCCTCAACGCCCCGTCTGTCAGCCGGTACACCGTCCACTCGTCCTGGGGCCGGGCGCCCAGCGCCTCGTAGAAGTCGATCGCGGGGCGGTTCCAGTTGAGGACGGACCACTCCAGGCGTTCGTAGCCGCGGTCGACGCAGATGCGGGCCAGTTCGGTGAGGAGGGCCTTGCCGAGGCCGGTGCCGCGGGCGGTGGGGCGGACGTACAGGTCCTCCAGGTAGATGCCGTGGACACCGCGCCAGGTCGAGAAGTTGAGGAACCACAGGGCGAAGCCGACCGGTTCGCCGGTGGTGTCGTCGGTCGCGATGTGGGCGTGGGCGCCGGGGTGTTGACCGAAGAGGGCCTCGTGGAGCTGCTCCGGGGTCGCCCTCGCCTCCTGGGGTTCCTTTTCGTAGGCGGCGAGTTCGCGGATCAGGGCGTGGATGACGGGGATGTCGGTGGGGGTCGCGGTGCGGATCATGGGGGGAGGCTAGCGGGAGGGGAGTGGGTGGGTGGGGTGCTGCCGGGTTCAGATGCCCTCTACGGCTTCTTGGACCTTGGTGGTGCCGGTGGGCTCGTTCCGCCGTTCGTTCTCCCCACGCCGCAGCAGCAGCGGGCTCGCCAGGAGCAGGACCCCCGCGATCGCGATCGCCGTGCGCGGGGTGGTGGTCGCCGCCAGCAGCCCCCACATGGCCGTCAGTGCCGCGATCGCCGCGCTGGTGCTGATCGACCAGGCGGTCAGGGTGCGGGCGACCCGGTCGGGGGCGGTGTGTTCGAGCCGGCTGGTGGCCAGCAGGGGGTTGAAGACGCCGATGCAGGTCACCAGGCCGAGTTGGACGGCGATGACGAGGAGCATGCCGGGGACTCCGGGGCGGACGAACGCCAGGCCGACCGGCCAGCACGCGCGCAGAATCCCGGAGACCAGCATCACCCTGCGCTGCCCGAACCGGGCCGCGAGCGGGCGCGCGAGGCGTGAGCCGACGAAACCCCCGGCACCGGAGGAGGCCGCGAGCGCGAGGGCGTACTGCCAGGGCGTGAATCCGAGGCGACCCAGCATGAGTACGGCGAGCAACGGCTCGGCGGCCATGATCAGGCCGTTGACCGCCATCGCGTTGAGGAGCAGCGGGCGCAGGGTGGGGTGGGCGAGGATGTAGCGCCAGCCGTCGAGCAGATCGCCCGCTCGCAGCCGCGGCGCACCGCTCCGCTCGGGGCGCGGTTCCGTCCCGCCGATGGCGCGGATGCCCAGCGCCGAGAGCAGATAGCTGACCGCGTCGGCCGCCACCGTCGTCACCGGGCCGAACAGTCCGATCGCGGCCCCGCCGAGCGGCGGCCCGAGCATGGTCGAGGTCCAAGTCGTGGACTCGAAGCGGGAGTTGGCGACCAGTAGGTCCTCCGGTGGCACCAGCGACTTCAGGTACGAGCCGCCGGCCGCGTTGAAGGCGATGTTCGCCGCGGCGACGGTGACGGAGACGACGAGGAGCTGGGCGAAGGTGAGCCGGCCGAACGCGTACGCGGCGGGGACGGTCAGCAGCGCCGCGAACCGGGTCAGGTCCATCGCGATCATCACCGGCCGCTTGCGGCGGAACTCCACCCACGGCCCCAGCGGTACGGCGACCAGGGCCCCCACCGCCCGCCCCGAGGCGGCCAGCACCGCCACCTGGGTCGGCCCGGAGTGCAGCACGAGGATCGCCATGAAGGGGAACGCGCCGAACCCGAGCCCGGTGCCGTACGAGCTGACCGCGAACGACGCCCACAGCCACCCGAACCGGCGCCCCAGCGCCCGCCTGCCTGCCATCCCCGCCCCACCCTCTCCGGAAAAGTGTGACACTTTCCGCGAAACTGACACACTTTTCCGGGACACCTACCCGCCGACCACGGCCACGACGTCGGCCACCGGCATCAAAGCGAGTGCCGGACGCCGAGATCAAACAACCGACTCGCCGGTAGGCCACAGCCCACAGTTGTGTCAGCTGCTCACCGGCGTCCAACGGCCCGTTGTCAGTGGCCGCCACTATCGTCGCCGACGTGGATCTCGACGCTGTGCGCACCTTCGTGGCCATCGTGGACGCGGGCCGCTTCCAGGATGCCGCCACGGAGTTGTCGATCACTCAGCAGGCCGTCTCCAAGCGGGTCGCCGCCCTGGAGCGGACCGTAGGCGTACGGCTCTTCGCGCGGACCCCGCGCGGGGCGGAACTGACCGTCGACGGGCGGGCGTTCCTGCCGCACGCCCGCGAGCTGCTGCACGCCGAGGCGCGGGCCTTCGCCTCCGTGCGGCCCGGTCACCGCGCCCTGCGCGTCGACGTGATCGGCCGCGGACTCGCCCCGGCCGCTCTGCTGCGTGACTTCCATCGCGCCCGCCCCGAGATCGAGCTCGACGTCGTGACCCTCTTCGACGCCGACGCGGCCGTGGACGCCATCCGCTCCGGCACGGTCGACGCGTCCTTCCGCGCCGTCACCATGACCGGACGCCGGCTCCCCGACGACATCGAGGTCAGCCGGGCCTTCGACGAGCCCGTCCAGCTCCTCACCGGCCCGGCCCACGCACTCGCCGCCGCCCGCACACTCACACCGGCCGATCTCGTCGGGCACCGGATCTGGATGCCCGGCCTCGTCCCCGGCACCGAGTGGGCCGCCTACTACGACGCGCTCGCCGCCGCGTTCGGGCTCACCATCGAGAGCACCGGGCCCGACTTCGGCGTGGAGCCGCTGCTGGACACCATCGCCGGTTCGCGTTCGCTGGCGACCCTCGTCGGTGAGCAGACCCGCCTGGTCTGGCCCGCCGGCCACGACCTGCGCCGTATCGCCGTACGGCATCCGACCCTGGTCTACCCGCACTCCCTGGTCCGGCACCGCGACAACCGGCACCCCGCGCTCGCGGCCCTCCGCGACCACCTCCACAGCGGCGGCGGGCCCGGTCACTCGGGTCACTCCGACGCGGAGACCTGGACACCGGCCTGGGCATGACCGATGACCGTCAGTGCGGGTCGCGCAGCCGCCGCCCGATCTCCAGGTGATCCGGCGCCGGTTGGTGCCCGTCCTCGATCGCCCACAACGCGTTCTGCAGCACCCGGCCCAACGTCCAGGCCCGCGCCCGCGCCCGATCGAGACCGATCACGTCCGTCATCGCGTCGAAGCGCCAACGGATCTCGTCGGCGTCGAAACGGTTGGTCAGCGCCGGGAAGAGTTCGAACCCGGGGTCGCCCGACAGCGGCTTGGGGTCGATGGCGAGCCAGGGCCCACGATCCTCGCTGTCGGCGCCGAGGACGTTGTCGTAGTGCAAGTCCCAGTGCAGCAGCCGGTCGCCGGGCTCGGCCGCGACCTCGCGGACGGCCGCCGCGCAGTCCTCGATCAGGCGCCGGTCGGCGGGGTCGGAGAGGCGGGGGAGGGCGGACGGGACCTGCTTCAGCATGGCCGCGGCCAGCGGGCCGAGGTGTTGGCGCAGCTCCGGTGGTGCGGATACCGCCGTCAGGTGGGCGAGCAGCCGGGCGATCACGAGGGCGGCGGCGCGGGAGTCCGGTTCGTGGGTGAGGGAGCGCGACGCGTCGAGGCGTTCGAGGAGCAGGGTGCCGGTCTCCTCGTCGTACTCCAGAAGTCGTACGGCGCCGTCGCCCGCCCAGGTGCGCAGGGCGATCGGCTCGCCCGCGGTCTCCTCGTCGAGGTACTGGAGTTTCAGCGCGGCCCGGCTGCCGTCGGCGCGCAGGACGGGCAGGACCAGGGCGCAATTGCCGTACATCGAAGGGCCGTTGAGTTGTAGTGACCAGCGGTCGAGGAAGCCGGCCGCCCGCTGGGGAAGCGCTGCCACGAAGGCGTGTCCGGCCGCGCCGTTGAACGTCTCCTGGGAGGCGACCAGTCCGGCCGGGATGTCGATCACGCCTCCGACCATACTTGCGTGCGTGAATCGGCTCATGCGAATTACCCGGGGCCTCCACAGGGTGTGGGCGTACGTCCGCAGCGCCCCCGGCACCTACGTCTGGCTGGGGATCCTCTTCGTCACCACGGTCGCCATGCACCACATGTCGCCGGAGTTCGAGCTGGAGTTCCTGCGGCAGCGGTCCACCAACATCCACGAGCTGTCGAACAACCCGGTGCGGGTGCTGTTCGCGAGCGCGATGTGGATAGACGGGGGCCGCTGGCTGCCGTACGCCGCGCTGTACACGGTGTTCCACGCGCAGGCGGAGCGGTGGCTCGGTACGGCGCGGTGGCTGATGGTGTGTGTGGCCGCGCATGTGCTGGCGACACTGATCAGCGAGGGCGCGCTGCTGGAGGCGATCAGGAACGGCGTGGCACCGCAGTCTGCGGTCAACACCCTTGATATCGGGGTGAGTTACGCGCTGGCGGGGGTGGCCGGCGTGCTGGCGTACCGGATCGCGGTGCCGTGGCGGTACCCGTATCTGGTGGTCGTACTGGGCGTCTACGGGGTGCCGTTGGCGACCGGCCGGACCTTCACCGATCTTGGGCATTTCACGTCCGTGCTGATCGGGCTGGCGTGTTATCCGCTGGTCAGAGGGTGCGGAAAAGCATGGAATCCGAAGGAGACAGTCGCTGCTCTCAGGGGTTAGCGTCCGGTCATGAGCAGCTCGGTGAGCGGTGTCGTGAGTGGTGTCGTCAACGGTGGCATCTCCTTCTGGTACGCGGACGACGGCATCCCTGCGCGACGGGAGCCCCTCGCGGGTGACGCCTCCGCCGACGTCGTGATCGTCGGCGGCGGATACACGGGACTGTGGACCGCGTACTACCTGAAGAAGGCGGCCCCCTTCCTCCGGGTCACCGTCCTGGAGCAGAAGTTCTGCGGCTACGGCGCCTCGGGGCGGAACGGGGGCTGGCTGTACAACGGCATCGCGGGGCGCGACCGGTACGCGAAACTCCACGGCCGGGAAGCCGCCGTACGTCTGCAGAAGGCGATGAACGACACCGTCGCCGAGGTCATCGCGGTTGCGGAGGAGGAGCGGATCGAGGCCGGTATCCATCGGGGTGGGGTTCTCGAAGTCGCTTGTACGCCAGCCCAGTTGGGGCGGCTGAAGGCCTTCCATGAGCACGAGCTGTCGTACGGCGAGACCGACCGAGAACTGTACGGCGCGCGCGAGACCGGTGAGCGGATCCGGGTCGCGGACGCGGTCGGTTCGACGTGGACGCCGCATGGTGCGCGGCTGCATCCGGTGAAGCTGGTGAAGGGGCTCGCGGCGGTGGTGGAGGCGCTGGGGGTCGTCATCCATGAGTCGACGCCGGTGACGGAGATCCGGCCCAAGCACGCGGTGACGCCGTACGGCACCGTTCGCGCGCCCTATGTCCTGCGCTGCACCGAGGGTTTCACCGCGAGTCTCAAGGGTCAGCGGCGGACCTGGCTGCCCATGAACTCCTCGATGATCGCTACCGAGCCGCTCACCGACGAGCAGTGGGAGTCGGTGGGTTGGGGTGGTCTGGAGACGCTTGGTGACATGGCGCACGCGTATATGTATGCGCAGCGCACCGCCGATGGGCGGATCGCGTTGGGCGGGCGCGGGGTGCCGTATCGCTTCGGGTCGAGGACCGACAACGACGGGGGGACGCAGGCGGCGACGGTTGAGGCGCTGCGCGAGATCCTCGTTCGTTTCTTTCCGTCGCTGGCGGGGTTGCGCGTCGAGCACGCGTGGTCGGGGGTTCTGGGGGTGCCGCGCGACTGGTGCGCGACCGTGACCTTGGATCGGTCGACGGGGCTGGGGTGGGCGGGGGGTTACGTCGGTTCGGGGGTGGCTGCGACGAACCTCGCGGCGCGGACGTTGCGGGATCTGGTCCAGCTGGACTCGGGGCAGGCGGGGCCGACCGATCTCACCGCGCTTCCGTGGGTCGACCACAAGGTGCGCAAGTGGGAGCCGGAGCCGTTGCGTTGGCTGGGGGTGCAGGGGATGTACGCGACGTATCGGGCGGCGGATCGGCGTGAACTGGTCGGGCATGGGGTGGAGTCGTCGCGGCTGGCGCGGCTTGCCGACCGGGTGGCCGGGCGCCACTGAGATCTGGGAGCGGTCTGGCGTCGGGTGCGGGTTGTGTGTGGCTGGTCGCGCGCACGCGGCGGAGCCGCACATTGATACAGCCTCGCGCCCCTGGGTTGTGTGTGTGGGGGGCGGCTTTGTGTCTGGGTGCGGGTGCGCTTCGGCGCGTGGGGTGCGTTGTGGGTTGGCGCCGCGTCGGGGGGTTTAACTCCAAGGAAAAGCGCGGGCACCGGAGGTGAAAAAATTTGGGGTGTTGAAGAGCCCACACCAGCTGGCGGGACACCCCCCCAACCAC
>NZ_JBHXME010000213.1:0-5042 GCF_042721125.1 Streptomyces sp. NPDC058469 | reverse complement strand
CGCCGCGTCGGGGGGTATCCGTCCTCGGAACGGCGCGGAATCGGTTGCTCAAGAATGTGGCGGTGTTGACGCGCCAACCGCTGCGGGCGGACACCCCCCGACACGTCGCCTTGCCGCCGTACGCGGGCGACGGTCCGCTCGGTTCAGCTCACCGACTCCGGTACCGGTGACTGTGCCGTCGCCCCGTGCTTCGGTGCTCGGGCCGTCACCATCAGGCCCGCGACCAGGCCCGCCAGGAGCATGACGGCTACGGCCCACCAGATGGCGACCGTGTAGCCGTGGACGATGCCCTTGCTGGTGATCAGGGCCTTCTGGGCCGGGTTGTGGAGGTGGGCGGCGATGTAGGCCGCGCTGCTGGTGGTGGCGATCGTGTTGAGGAGGGCCGTACCGATCGAACCGCCCACCTGCTGTGCGGTGTTGACGGTCGCGGAGGTCACGCCCGAGTCCTGCGGGGCGACCCCGGCCGTGGCGGTGGCGAAGACCGGCATGAAGATCAGGCCCATGCCGAGGCCCATCAGCAGGAGGCCGGGTAGGAGTTCGGTCGTGTAGTCCGAGTTGACGGTAAGGCGGGTGAAGAAGGACATGCCGGCTGCCGCGAGGACCGCGCCCGGCACCATCAGGGTGCGCGGCGGTACGTGGTGCATCAGCCGGGCCGAGATCTGGGTCGAGCCGATGATGATCGCGACCGTGAGGGGCAGGAAGGCCATGCCGGTCTTCACGGGGGAGTAGCCGAGGATGACCTGGAGGTAGTAGGTCATGAACAGGAACATGCCGAACATGCCGATGACGGCGAGGCCCATGGTGAGGAAGCAGCCGGCGCGGTTGCGGTCCTTGACGATGTGCAGGGGCAGGAGGGGGCTGGGTGCCCTGGTCTGCCACCACACGAAGGAGGTGAGGAGGACGACACCGGCCGCGAACAGGCCCAGGACCAGTGAGTCCGTCCAGCCGCGTGGCTCCGCCTCGCTGAAGCCGTAGACGATCGCGACGAGTCCGCCGCAGCCGAGCAGTACGCCGGGTACGTCGAGGCGGGCGCCGGAGTGGCCGGGGCGGTCGTGGAGGAGGGCGAACGCGCCGAAGACCGCGATGATCGCGATGGGGATGTTGACGTACAGGCACCAGCGCCAGTTCAGGTACTCGGTCAGCAGCCCGCCCGCGATGAAGCCGATCGCCGAACCGCTGCCCGCGAGCGCGCCGTAGATCCCGAAGGCCTTGCCGCGTTCCTTCGGGTCGGTGAAGGTCGTGGTGAGGAGGCTGAGCGCGGAGGGGGCCAGTACGGCGGCGAAGACGCCCTGGAGGGCGCGGGCGCCGAAGAGCATGCCCGAGGTCGTGGCCGCGCCGCCGAGTGCGGAGGCGCCCGCGAAGCCGATCAGGCCGATGATGAAGGTCCGCTTGCGGCCCACCAGGTCGGCGATCCGGCCGCCCAGCAGGAGCAGCCCGCCGAAGGCGAGCGTGTACGCGGTGATGACCCACTGCCGGTTGCCGTCGGACATGCCCAGGTCGCGCTGTGCGGAGGGGAGCGCGATGTTCACGATCGTCGCGTCGAGTACGACCATGAGCTGTGCGAGAGCGATGATCACCAGGCCCCACCAGCGGCGGGGATCGGGGCCGGCGGCCGTATCGGACTCACCGGATTCACCTGTTCGGGTGACACTCATCTGGTCAGAAGACCATGAATCGGTATGTATTGCATCCCCAGTCGTATTCGTGCGTACGTTCGCTTGTGTGCCCGGTGACGCGCTTGATGGCGTGCTTGGTGATGTGTTCGGTGTGGTCATGGCTCCAGTACCACCTTTCCGGTCGTCTTCCGGTTCTCCAGCGCCCGGTGCGCGTCCGCCGCTCCGGCCAGCGGAAACCGCCGCACGGCCGGTACGAGTCGGCCCTCCGCGGCTTCGGCGAGCGCGCGCGACTCCAGCGTCCGGATGGGACTCGGGCCTCCGGCCTTCCGCATCATCACGGGCCCGAGTACCTGCTCGGACAGCCCTTCGACGGCATACGGCTCCCCGCTCGACCACCCGAAGACGAGGTGCTGCCCGCCGTGCCCGAGGAGTCCGACTGTCTCCCGGGCGACGGCCCCGCCCACCCCGTCGAACACGACGGTCGCGTGCCGGCCGCCCAGCCAGGCCCGCACCTTCCCCGGCCACCCGGGGTCCGTGTAGTCGACGGCGAGATCGGCGCCGTTCGCCCCCACGAGGGCGACCTTCTCCGGACCGCCCGCGAGACCGATCACGGTGGCCCCGGCATGCTTGGCGTACTGCACGAGCAGGGTCCCGAGTCCACCCGCGGCTGCCGGAACGACGACCACGGAGTCGCTGCCGAGCTCGCTGAACTGCACTGTCCCCATCGCCGTCCGCCCCGTCCCGATCATCGCGACGGCCTGCGCGAAGTCCAGGTTCCCCGGAATCTCGTGCACCCTGTCGACATCGACCACGGCCAACTCCGCGTACCCGCCCGGCGCGAACCCGAGATGCGCGACCACCCGCTTCCCGAGCCACAGTCCGGCGACCCCGTCCCCGAGCGACTCGACGACACCGGCGACCTCGCGGCCGGGGATGGTGGGGAGGGCGGGGAGTTCGGGCAGGGGGCCCTGTTCCCCCTTCCGTAGAACGGTGTCCAGGAGGTGGACTCCGGCCGCGGCGACGGCGATACGGACCTGGCCGAGGGAGGGGGAGGGGTTGCCGACGTCCTCGTAGGTGAGGTTCTCGGCGGGACCGAAGGTGTGGAGTCGTACGGCGTGCATGGGGCCCCCATGGTGGCGGATTGCTGGTTGCTTCCGTGGGGTCCACTCTTTGACCTCAAGCGTGCTTGAGGTCAAGCTTCCGCCGGGTCGGTGCGAGAGTCGTCGGTGACGTGAGAGCCAGGGATACGGCGGTCAGGGCGCTGTTGAAGGACACCTCGGACAGCACACCGGGCGCCGCGACCTGGTCGCCCGCGAGACAGACACCGTCCCCGCGGTCGACGGCGGGCCGGTCCCGCCAGCTGCTGCCGGGCAGATCCACGGCTCCGGTACGGCCGTTCGCGACGCCCGCGCGCCGCCAGATCACACGCTCCCGCCAGCCCCGGAACCCCAGGTCGAGCAGCTCCTCGGCACGGGAGACGCCGTCGGCCTTCGTCTCGTACGGCGCGATCGGGATCTGCGCTTGGAGCAGTTGCTCACCGGCCGGGGCGAGGGAGCGGTCCTGTGCGGTGAACCGTTCGACCCAACCCGGCGAGTCGAGGTCGGAGACGACGAAGGCGTCACCGCGCCGGGTCCGGATGGCTGTATCGACGAGGGCCGTACGCCCGCTCGTCCACGTCAGGGAGTCGTCGCCGAGGAGGCGGCGGGCGGCGTCGAGGGAGGTGGCGACGACGACGGGCGTGTCCATGGGCAGCGTGTCGACCCGGGACAGCGTCTCCACGCGCACGCCCAGATTCCAGGCCCGGGCGGCCATCCGGTCGACGACGTTCGCCCAGCCGCCGCACGGATAACGCGCCTCGGCCGGCAGCCTGGTCGCGCGCCGCAGCCGTTCCTGTACGAAGGCGGCGGACAGGGCGCCGGGGTCGTGGTGGAAGAGGGCGACGGCGGAGTAGTGCGCGGCGGCCCGGGCGGCCTCCTCGCCGGCGACACCGGTCGCCCAGGTCATGAAGTCGACGTCCACAGGCGCCTGTTGGCGGGCGGAACGGCGCAGCAGTCTGAGCATCGGGAGGGGTGGCGTACGGCGCAGGACGCCGTGGTGACGCAGCCGGAACCGGGCCGCCGCCGACACCGGAACCGGGGCAAGCGGCCCGAGCAGGCCACGCTGCCGGAGCCAGGTCCAGTGCGGGCCGCGGCTGTAGAGGGCGTGCGGACCGTCGTTCGTCCGGTACGGCCCCTCGGCGGTCCGCGCTCGCCCGCCGAGGGTGTGGTGCGCCTCGTACACGATGACCTCGGCGCCCGCCTCGGCCGCGGCGATCGCGGCGGTGAGTCCGGCGAGGCCGCCGCCGATGACGGTGATGCGGTGCATGGGGTCTCCCTCGGATTGGTCCTTGGGTCGGATCGGGCCTTGGGCTGGGTGCGTTGGGTGCGCCCTTCTGTGAGTACGACGGTTGGAAGGGGGCGGAATGTGACGTCCGCGGGGAGGGGAATTGCGTCTGTGCAGGTCAGGGGGATTGTCAGTGGTGGGGTGCAGGATGGGGGCATGGCGAGGAGAGCGGCGACGGGCGGGACGAGTGGTGCGGGCGGGAGGGGTGGTTCCCGTGGTGCTGCGGGCGGGGTGAAGGGGGCGCGGCGGCCGGAGGTGCGGTTGCCGGCTCTGGAGGCTTACGGGGGTGGGGAGTTGGAGCCGGACGGGGACTACGACGGGCTGCGGTTCCGGGACGAGGACTTCGTCGGGCAGGACGGCGGGGGCGCCCGCTTCATGGACTGCGCGCTGACCGACTGCGCGTTGGACGAGACGCGACTGCATCACGCCCGCGTACTGGACTCCGTCCTCACCGGCATACGGGGCGTCGGCACCGACCTCGCGGAGTCGACCCTGCGTGACGTCGAGGTGATCGACGCGAGGATGGGCGGGGTGCAGCTGCACGGCGCGGTTCTGGAGCGGGTGGTGATCCGGGGCGGCAAGATCGACTACCTGAACCTGCGCAAGGCGAAACTCCGGGATGTCGTCTTCGAGGGCTGCGTCCTCGTGGAGCCGGACTTCCTGGATGCCCGCCTGGAGCGTGTCGAGTTCGTGGACTGCGCGCTGAAGGGGGCGGACTTCACGGGGGTGACGTTCACGGATGTGGATCTGCGGGGGGCGGCGGAGCTGGAGATCGCGCGGGGGGTGGATCGGTTGTCGGGGGCGGTGATCAGCATGGGGCAACTGCTGGATCTGGCACCGGTGTTGGCTGTGCAGATGGGGATTCGGGTGGAGGGGTGAGGGGGGCGAGGGGGGCGTCCGGGGCGCGGGGGGATCTTTGAGGGCTGGCTGGAATTGGGTGCGGGGGCTCTTTGGAGGGGCGGACGGGTGTTGGGTGCGGGGCTTCTCTTTCCGAGGTGAGGTGTGCGTTCGGGGCGAGGGTGGCTTCTTGGCGCAGGTGGCATC
>NZ_JBHXME010000212.1:0-16230 GCF_042721125.1 Streptomyces sp. NPDC058469 | reverse complement strand
GGCCAGGCCGTCGGCCGGCTCCCGGCTCCCGCGCAACGTACATGCAACGTGTCGATCCGTAGCCTCGCGGCGAGAGCTGCCCAACGGCGGGCAGCGCTGTTCCGGGAGGCAGACCAGGATGACCCGTTACGCGGCGCCCGGCACCGAGGGCGCGATCGTCTCCTACCAGGCGCGCTACGACCACTTCATCGGCGGCGAGTACGTGCCGCCGGCTCGCGGGCAGTACTTCGAGAACCCGTCCCCGGTGAACGGGCAGCCGTTCACGGAGATCGCGCGCGGCACCGCGGAGGACGTGGAGCGGGCGCTGGACGCGGCGCACGCGGCGGCGCCGGGCTGGGGCCGGACGTCGGTGACCGAGCGTTCCGACATCCTGCTCAAGATCGCCGACCGGATGGAGGCGAATCTGGAGCCGCTCGCGGTCGCGGAGAGCTGGGAGAACGGCAAGCCGGTCCGCGAGACGCTCGCCGCCGACATCCCGCTCGCCATCGACCACTTCCGCTACTTCGCGGGAGCGATCCGGGCGCAGGAGGGTTCGCTGGGCGAGGTCGACGACGACACCGTGGCGTACCACTTCCACGAGCCGCTCGGGGTCGTCGCGCAGATCATCCCGTGGAACTTCCCGATCCTGATGGCGACTTGGAAGCTGGCGCCGGCGCTCGCGGCGGGCAACGCGGTCATCATCAAGCCGGCCGAGCAGACCCCGGCGTCCATCCACTACTGGATGAGTCTGATCGCGGACCTGTTGCCGCCGGGCGTGGTGAACATCGTCAACGGTTTCGGCGTCGAGGCGGGCAAACCGCTCGCGTCCAGCCCGCGCGTGGCGAAGGTCGCCTTCACCGGCGAGACCACGACAGGGCGGCTGATCATGCAGTACGCCTCCGAGAACATCAAGCCGGTCACGCTGGAACTCGGCGGCAAGTCGCCGAACATCTTCTTCGACGACGTGTCGTCGGCGAACGACGACTTCCTCGACAAGGCGCTCGAAGGCTTCACGATGTTCGCGCTCAACCAGGGCGAGGTGTGCACCTGCCCGTCCCGGGCGCTCATCCAGCGCGGCCACTACGCCGACTTCCTCCAAGCGGCCATCGCCCGCACCGAGTTGATCAAACCGGGCCACCCGCTCGACACGGACACGATGATCGGCGCGCAGGCATCCAACGACCAGTTGGAGAAGATCCTCTCCTACCTGGACATCGGCCGACAGGAAGGCGCGAAGATCCTCACGGGCGGCGAACGCCTCGACTACGACGGTGAGTTGAAGGGCGGCTACTACGTCCAGCCGACCATCTTCGAGGGCGACAACCGGATGCGAATCTTCCAGGAGGAGATCTTCGGGCCGGTGGTCTCGGTGACGTCGTTCGACGACTTCGACGACGCGATCAAGATCGCCAACGACACGCTGTACGGTCTCGGCGCCGGTGTCTGGACCCGTGACATCAACACGGCGTACCGCGCGGGCCGGGCGATCCAGGCGGGCCGGGTGTGGACGAACTGCTACCACGCGTATCCCGCGCACGCGGCGTTCGGCGGCTACAAGCAGTCCGGCATCGGTCGTGAGAACCACAAGATGATGCTGGATCACTACCAGCAGACCAAGAATCTTTTGGTGTCCTACTCGCCGAAGAAGCTGGGCTTCTTCTAGGCCCTCCAGGCCCTCCAGGCCCAGCGGAAAGCGTGCCTGAAAGGGTGTCTGAACTGGGAGAACTCCCGTCAGGCACCCTTCATGGTGACCGCTCAGGCCGCGAGGCGAAATAACCCGGTGAGGGTGGTGTCACTGGGCACGGCCGAGTTGGTCGGCCAGGCCGGCCAGGCCGTCGGCGTGCAGGTCGAACCCGTCCGCGGAGGTGGGCGGGTCGCCGACGGGGCGGGCGACGTAGGCGGTGCGCAGGCCGAGGCCCTGTGCTCCGCGCAGGTCCCAGGCGTGGGCGGCGACCATCAGGAGCCGTCCGGGCGGTCGTCCGGAGACGGTGACGGCCAGTTGGTAGACCGCCGGGTCCGGCTTGTAGGTCCGGGCCTCCTCGGCGGACAGGGCCTGGTGCCAACGCAGTCCCGCGTGGGCGTTGAGTTCCAGCAGCGCCGTCCGGCTCGCGTTGGAGAGCCCGATCAGCGGGAACCGTTCGGCAAGCCGGGCGAGTCCCGCCACGGTGTCGGGCCACGGCGGGAGCCTGCGACCCGACAGTGCCAGCTCCGCTACGGCGTCCGGATCCTCGACTCCGGCGGCATCGGCGACGACCCGGGCGGCCTCCAGGTCGAGGACGTCGCTCGTGACGTAGGGCCGGACGCCGTCGAGGATGCGACGTTGCTCGCGGTCGATGTGCTGCTGCCACAGCGACAAGAGCTGCTGGATCCCGGGATCGTCGAGCGAGGGGGCGAGTTCACGGATACCCGCGCGGATACCGGCGGGTTCGTCGACGAGCGTGCCGAGCACGTCGAACACGACGGCGTCGATCTCCAACTTGGTCATGAGCGAGGTCTCCTGGACGAAGCGGGGGCGTAGGAGTGGCTGTTGGCCGAACGCGGCTGGAGGCCATCCGGATTCCCTGACCGCCCTGCCTGTATGGCAACAGCGCACCAACGTCGCCGACCACCGCGCCCGCGAAGCCACAACACAGCGGCGATAGGGGTCAGTTGAGGACGACGCTGCACGAGGGAACGCAGTGGGCGTGGCGGGAGGCCTTCGCGTAGTCGATCGTCCCGGGGTACCGCTCGACGTGGTCGAGCCGAAACGCAGCCCCCGACACCACGCCGCGACACCCCGCGGCCGACAGGAGCACGGCCGCCAAAATCGAGGAATCCCGTGTGCCCAGGCCTTGATGTGACGGAAGATCCCCGTATGACTCAACATCAGAGCGACCCGGCGTCGGCGACCGGCGCGGCCGATTCCTACCTGGCGGGACTCCGTGAACGGCTCGCCGCCGACGGGTCGGTGGTGACCGCGACCACCTGGCGCGACCGCCCGGTGATGATAGGCAGCCGGTCGGACCGCAAGGCGCGGTGGTTCGGCACCAAGGCGGAGCTGTTCGTCCTCGCCGCCTCGGTCCCCGAGGTCGACCAGGCCCTGCTGACCGAGTACACCGGGTGGGCCCTGGACTACGCGAAGAACCTGCGGGGCGGGCTGTCCGGCGCCCGCAACGCCGCGCTGATCCTGCCCGCACTGGTCACCGGCAACGCCCAGCCTGACGCGCGGACGTGGGCCGCCAAGGACGCCAGGGTCCTCGGAACGTCCCTGATCGGGCGCCCCATCACCGTGGAGACGTCGGGATCGGGAGTCATCCGGGTGACCATGTACCGGGGCGGGAGCATGTACGGCGGGATGTTCACAGGGCACGTCCTGGAGAAGGCGGCACTGTACTTCCCTTAGTACTTTCCGGAGTTGGCCGGGCAGGGGCCCTGGTTCTGAGCCCGGCGCCGGGCCCGGGCCCGGGCCCCATCCGGTCGAGAGCCTGCTTGAACATGCGGAAGCTTCGCTCGACATCGCAGCATCGCAGCGCCAGAGACCGGAGCACCGAAGGCACCGAAGCACCCTGCAGAGAGCGAAGTGACGCTCAGCCGACGGGCCAACGGGTCTGCGGGCAGGCCAGCCGGAAGGTCAGCGGGGGGCGGCAGGCCGAACAACAACCCCAGCCGCGTCAGCCAATCGCTTCCGGCATCGGCCGGACGTCGTAAGCGAGGCTGATCGCGTCCCCGCCCGCCGGGTCCCCCAGTTCGACCCGCCAGCCGTCCGCGAACTGGTCGACGCCCGAAGCCATGGGAATGGTCCCGGAGATCAGAACAGTCCCGGGGATCAGCTCGCCGCGGGAACGCAGAACCTCAACCCAGTAGCCCGGGGTGAGGAGTTCGGCGAGCGTGCCGGTCTGGATCTCGGTCTCCGTGCCGGCGTGGCTGACCCACGCGCGCAGCGTGATCTCGTCGATGCGGGACTCCACGTCGGCCAGGCGCCAGGCGCGGCGGGCGAGGACGTCGGGGCCGGCGTTCTTGCTCCACGCCACCCCGTGGACCTCCAGGTCGCGGTCGGTGTGGTCGCACGCGGCGGTCAGCAGCAGTTCCCCGCCCTCCGCGACGACCAGCGCCCACTCGGCCTCGCCGGAGGTACGGCCGTGCTGGACCGCGACGCGCTCCGTCTGCTGGGCGAGGTACGGGGAGACGGGGTAGAGCGCCGGCGTCACGGACGGACCCGGCACGCCCAGCTCGGCGAGTTCCGCGACGTGCGCGGCGACGTCGTCCTGGCTGCGGCCGGCGTACCCGGCGTTGAGGACCTGGACGACATCGACCTCGCGCGTCGATCCGTCGGGCAGTTCGAAGGTCAGCACGGACATGAGGGCACTCCCAGGGATCGGGGAACAGGGAACGGGCACGAGCAACGGGGATCGGAGATCAGGGATCGGAGGGATCAGGGATCGCGAAACGGGCCCGCGGAACCTGATTTCTCCACGGTTAACTTCCGGCGCAGGGCTTGCGCATACGACCTGTATACAAGAAGTATGCCGGAAGGTCGATGTCCCCGAGCAAGGATGGGCTCCATGCACGACACCCCGAAGAGCGACGCCGGCGCCGCGCGGAGCGGCGACACCGCCGCCGCGGAGAAGAGCTCCGGCGTCCGCCGCGCCTTCGTCGCGAGCCTCACCGGCACGGCCCTGGAGTGGTACGACTTCGCCGTCTACTCCGCCGCCGCGGCCCTCGTCTTCGGCGATCTGTTCTTCCCGTCGGAGGACCCGCTCACCGGCACGCTCCTGGCGTTCTCCACCTACGCGGTCGGCTACATCTCCCGCCCCCTCGGCGGATTCGTCTTCGGCCGGCTCGGTGACGTGATCGGCCGCAAGAAGGTGCTGATCGCCACCCTCGTCCTGATCGGCGTGGCCACCTTCATGATCGGCCTGCTGCCCGCCTACGGCACGATCGGCGTGGCCGCGCCGATCGCCCTCGTCGTGCTGCGCTTCGCCCAGGGCGTCGGCGTAGGCGGCGAGTGGGGCGGCGCGGTACTGCTGTCCAGCGAGTTCGGCGACTCCCGCCGCCGGGGTTTCTACGCCTCCGCCGCACAGGTGGGCCCACCCGCGGGCAACCTGCTAGCCAACGGTGTGCTCGCCGCCCTCGGCGCCCTGCTGACCGAGGCGCAGTTCGAGTCGTGGGGCTGGCGTGTGGCGTTCCTGCTGTCCGGCGTCCTGGTCGCCTTCGGGCTGTGGATCCGGGCCAAGCTGGAGGAGACCCCGGTCTTCAAGGCGATGGAGGCCGAGCAGTCCCGCCCCCAGACCCCCGTCCGCGAGATCTTCACCACCCAGCCCCGCGCCCTCACCGCCGCGATCCTGTGCCGGGTCGGCCCCGACGTGCTGTACGCCATGTTCACTGTCTTCGTGCTGACCTACGCCACCCAGGAACTCGACATGTCGCGCGGCTCCGCCCTCGCGGCCGTCCTCATCGGCTCCTCGGTCCAGGTCTTCCTGATGCCCCTGGCCGGCGCCCTCTCCGACCGCGTCAACAGGCGCCTGCTGTACGGCGTTTCAGCGATCGCCGCCGCGGTGTGGCCGTTCGTGTTCTTCCCGATGGCCGCCGGCGGTTCCTGGCTGCCGCTCGCCGCCGGAGTCCTCGTCGCCCTGGTGATCCACTGCTGTCTCTACGGCCCCCAGGCCGCCTTCATCGCCGAACAGTTCTCGCCCCGGCTGCGCTACACCGGCTCCTCGCTGGCCTACACCCTGGCCGGAATCATCGGCGGCGCCATCGCGCCACTTCTCTTCACCACCCTGCTCAGCGCCTACGACAGCTGGGTACCGCTCGCCCTCTACATCGCCCTCGCCTCCGCGATCTCCCTGGTGGGCGTCCTCCTCGGCCGCAACCCCGAGGCCGCCGTCGACGAGGACGCACAACTCGCCGCGCCGAAGACCCCGGCCGCGGCGGACCTCCCCCTGCCCCACTGAGAACAACAGCCACAGAGCCCCGACGTCGAGAAGGAGGCACCGCCCATGCGGATCGCCCTCAGCCAGCTCACCACCGGCCCCGACCCCGAGAAGAACCTGCGCCTCATCGAGGAGTGGACGCGCCGCACCGCCGACGCCGGAGCCCGTGTCGTCGTCTTCCCGGAGGCGTCGATGGCCTGCTTCGGCACACCGCTGGCCCCGCTCGCCCAGCCCCTCGACGGGCCATGGGCCGACGGCGTCCGCGAGATCGCCCGGGCAACCGGCACAGTCGTCGTAGCCGGCATGTTCACCCCGGCCGACGAGGGACGCGTGGCCAACACCCTGCTGGCCACCGGCCCCGGCGTCGAGGAGTCGTACGACAAGATCCATCTCTACGACGCCTTCGGCTTCCGCGAGTCCGAGACGGTCGCCCCGGGTTCCCGCCCCGCCGTGATCGACGTGGACGGTGTCCGGCTGGGCCTGGCCACCTGCTACGACGTCCGTTTCCCCGAGCTGTTCCGGGCGCATGCCGACGCCGGGGCGGTGGGCACACTGCTGGCGGCCTCCTGGGGCGCCGGCCCCGGCAAGCTCGACCAGTGGGAACTGCTGGTGCGGGCCCGCGCGTTGGACGCCACGGTCTGGGTCGCCGCCGTCGGCCAGGCCGACCCCGGCACGGGCCCGGGCCCTGTGCCGACCGGCATCGGGCACAGCCTGGTCGTCGGCCCCGACGGGACCGTACGGGCCTCCCTGGGCGCCGAGCCCGAGCTCCTCGTGACCGACCTGGACGTCAACGAGGTCGGCACTGTCCGCGAGAAGACGTCCGTACTGGCGAACCGGCGGCCGGAGGTGTGGCGATGAGCGGGCCCGAGCTGGAGTTCCACCGGCCTGACGGACCCTGGCGTGCCCCGGCCGGCGCCGGACCCGGCGTCGAGGAGTGCGTCCTGGCCGAGGACCCGGAAAGCGGGCGGCGTACCGCGCTCGTCCGCTGGGCGCCGGGCACGGACACCTCGGCCGCGGGCGTGGCCCTGCACGACGTATGGGAGGAGGTCTATCTCGTCGAGGGAGCGATGCACGACCTGACGCTGGACCGCACCTTCACCGCGGGCATGTACGCCTGCCGTCCTCCGGGCATGCCGCACGGACCCTGGACCTCGACGGACGGCGTGACGATGCTCGTGATCACCTACCCCTGATCCCTGCGGGCGCAGGAGCGTGCGTCCTCGGGAGCGTGGGCTCAGCCGTCGAGGAGCACCTTGAGGGTCGACTGCAGGTGGTGGTCGATGGCCGCGCACGCCGCCTGCGCGTCACCGGCGGCGAGGGCGTCCACGATGGCCTCGTGCTCGTCGAGCACCGCCTTCTGCCGGCCCTGCTGGTTGAAGACGGCGACCACCCCGGCGCGGACCTGGCGGCTGCGCAGGCCGTCGTAGTGCCGGTCCAGAAGGGTGTTGCCCACGGCCGACACCAGGGACGCGTGGAAGCGGTGGTCCACGGCGATGAACTCGTGGGTCTCCTCGGCGCCGGTGAGCGCGCGCTGCTGTTCCAGCAGGGAGCGCAGTTCCTCCAGGGGCACCCGCTCGGCCGCGACGAGCCGCTCGGCCGCGTACCGCTCGACCAAGCCGCGCAGTTCCATCAGCTCCCGGACCTCCCGCCCCGTCAGAGGTGCCACCCGGGCACCGCGCTTGGGCACGAGGTCGACCAGGTCCTCCGCGGCGAGCATCAGCAGTGCCTCGCGGATGGGGGTGCGGGAGACACCGATACGATCGGCGAGCTCCTGCTCCGACAGGAAGGCCCCCTGCATCTCGGGGTCCGTCAGCACCGTGTCCTTGAGATACGCGTAGGCCTTCTCCCGACCGGACGCCACGGCAACCCCCAGACATCGCATACAGTTTGTATACAGACGCTACCACGCGCGTTCCCGCCCGACAGAGCCGTAGGGCGTCGGTCGGCAACCCGCCTCCGGAAGCCGGTGCCGACGCAAGAGCCGCGGTCTGTAGATAGAGTTCGACGGACTGGACTCCGATCAGAGCCCTTTGACGTAACGGCCTGGCGTTCGGCACACGGCCCCGCCAGGCAGAGGGTGCAACACACCGAAAGTGACAGAATTGACCATGAGTAACGTCTACTTCGACATCACCATCGACGGCGCCCCCGCCGGCCGCATCGTCTTCAACCTCTTCGACGATGTCGTCCCGAAGACCGCCCGCAACTTCCGCGAGCTGGCCACCGGGCAGAACGGTTTCGGCTACGCGGGTTCCGGCTTCCACCGCGTCATCCCGCAGTTCATGCTGCAGGGCGGTGACTTCACCAACCACAACGGCACCGGTGGCAAGAGCATCTACGGTGAGAAGTTCGCGGACGAGAACTTCACCCTGAAGCACGACCGCCCGTACCTGCTGTCGATGGCGAACGCCGGCCGCAACACCAACGGCTCGCAGTTCTTCGTCACCACCGTCGTCACCTCGTGGCTCGACGGCAAGCACGTCGTCTTCGGCGAGGCCGTCGAGGGCACGGAGATCATCGACAAGATCGAGTCCCTGGGCTCGCAGTCGGGCTCCACCAAGGCCAAGATCGAGATCGCCGCGTCCGGCGTCATCGAGGGCTGAACCAGACCCGTACTCGGTCGTGACCGCGGGCCCCAGGGATGATGCTTCGTCCCCGGGGCCCGCGGCATGTCCAGGGCGGGACCGGTGAACGCCCGGCGCGACGTGATCGCCGTCGCCATCGCCGTCGCCGTCGCCGTCGCCATCGCCGTCGCCGTCGCCGTCGCCATCGCCGTCGCCGTCGCCGTCGCCGTCGCCGGAAGGCTGATGTCGCCCGGCAGCCTGTTGTGGACCGCGGGGGCGGACGCCACGCAGGGGTCGGCGCACGCCCTCAGCCCTGCAAGGTCCGGCGCAGGAAGTCCGTGATCAGGTCCATCGTGCGGCGGGTGGACCAGAGCCGCCCGACCTCCTCATCGTCGAGGACGGCCAGGTCGCCGTGGCCGGCGCCGAGGAGGACGACGCGGGTCGAGTCGGCGCCGTGCGCGCGCAGGGCCTCGTGCAGCAGCAGCGTCTGGCTGGGCGAGACGGCCGGGTCGGCGGTTCCGTGCAGGAGCAGGAAGGCGGGCAGCGCCGGCGTCGAGTCGAGGTGGCTGAGCGGGTTCGCCTCGGCGGCGGCCTGCGGGGCGTCGGCCAGAGACGCGCCGCTGGTCCGGCCGTTGACGAACATGGCGGCGATGTTGTCCGCTCCCTCGTACGTGGCCCGGGTCACCGGATCGAAGTCGGCCGCGAGCCGGGTCAGGTCCGAGGGACCGAAGTTGTCCACGACGGCCTGGACCCCGGCGTCGGGGTCCGTGATGCCGAGGTCCGTAGTGGCGAGGGCTGCGGCCTCGGGGTCCGTTGCGACGGGATCAGACAGGGACCGGCCGCCGAGGATTCCGGTCATCGCCGCCAGGTAGCCCCCCGCCGACTCGCCCCACAACGCGACACGCTCCGTATCAATGCCGTACTCCTCGGCATGGGTACGCAGGTCGGCTGTGGGGTCAGCTGCGGCGAACTCGGGGCGCGGGGTGGTGGGTTCGGGCACGGTGTCACATCCTCTGGGGCCGGGAAGGCGGCGTGCCTTCGCTGCGATGGGGGCCGGAGTGGAGATCCGTGGGGCGTCCTCAGCTGGTCAAGAAGGAGTCCAGGAGGTTGTTGACCAGGTCCGGGCGGGTGGCGAACGCGAAGTGGTCCGCGCCCGGCAGCTCGGCCAGGCGGGCGCGGGCGATGGTGTTGCGCAGGTGCAGGGAGACTCCGGTGGGCACCTCCTGCCCGATGGTGCTGGCCATCAGGAGGGTGGGTGCCTCGATGGCCGGGAGCAGGGCACGGTCGTCGTCCAGGGAGATGTTCTCGAAGAAGCCGAGCAGGGTCCGTACGCCGGCGTCGCGGCTCATCTCCCGGAACCAGGCGCCGAGTTCGGCCGCTCGGGCGGCGTCCACGTCGGCGAAGACGACCTCGGGGTCGAGTACGGCGTCGGTGATGCCCTTGATGCCGCCCTCGGCCGCCGCGTCGGTGAAGTGGGCGATCCCCTTCTCGTCGAAGCCGTAGGGCCAGTCGGCGGAGCGGCGGAACTTCGGTGAGCCGTTGATGACCGCCAACTTGCCCACGAGGTGCGGGTGTTCGGCCGCGAATCGCAGCGCGACGTGTCCCGCGGAGGCGAAGCCGACGAGCATCGGGGCCGTGAGTTCCAAGTGCTCGATCAGGGCCGCGAGGTCGGCGACGTACAGGGCGGTGACGCCGGGTACGTCGGGCGGCAGCTCGCTGGAGGCGTCGTAGCCGCGCAGGTCGAGGAAGACGTTACGGGCACGCGTGTCGAAGAACTCCCGCTGGGCCGCCCAGGAACGGGAGTCGAGGGGCCGGCCGTGCACCCAGACGACGACCGGTGCGGCGGGGTCGGTCGCGCCGGTCTCACAGTAGGCGATACGGCCGCCCGGTACGTCAAGGTGGCGGGCTTGGTCGAAGCTGAGAGACGTGGTCGTGGGCATGCCGGGGTCTCTCCCAGAGGGTTGGCAAGTCGGTGGGCCCGGAGGGCTCTACAGATCGGTGGGATACGTGACGCCGTCCAGGCCGGGGACGACGACCTTGGCGGGGTCGTTGCCGGCCTCGACGAGTTGGCGTACGGCGAAGTCGGTGACGCAGCCGGAGAGCAGTTGGCGCGGGTCCTCCAGCACCATGCGCAGCCGGGTGGTCATGGCGCGCCAGTCGTCGGGGCCGTGGATCACCGGCATCTCGCTGATCCCCGTGACGGCGGGGTCCGCCACGTCGGGAGCCGCCAACTGCCCTGGGGCGTAACGGGGATAGCCGTCGAACATCAACTCGCCCAGTTCCACGGTGGCGCGGGTGCTGCACCAGATCCGGCGCAACGGCTCCTCCAACGCGGCGACCTCCGTCAGGTCGCCGTCGACGGGGGTGGCGAAGGTGGGGGCGTGCGGGGCCATGTAGAGACGCTCCAGGGGCAGTTGGTACTCCGAGGCGCCCAGGACATGGTGGCGACACTGGAGGTGTTCCAGGTCACGCCCGCGGTGGGGCGGCCCTGTTGGCCGGCGATCACGACCATGGCGCGGGCCCAGTCGATCTTCTGCGTGGTGAACCAGCGCAGGACGCGGTGGGAGATGTCCAGGCCGGCGAGGAAGGACGTCGCGATCATCATCCGGTCGACCGGGACGGGCAGTTGGGCTCCGGGCCCGCCTTCCAGGTAATCCTCGCGCAGGGTGCGGGAGTTGAGGTACGACTCGTCGGCCAGGGCGGCGCGCAGATAGCGGGCGGTGACCGCGCACGCGTAGTCGACCAGGTCGGCGATCGCCTGCTCGCGGCCCCGGTACGCCTCCACGGCGATGGTCTCGCGCCACAGCGCGGCGCTGTTGGCGGCGCGGGAGCGCTCGACCTCGCGCAGCAGCCGCTCGGCCTCGGCACGCCAGCCGGCGTCGCCGTACTTCTCGCGCACCTGCACCAGGGTGGCCACGGCGGGGCCCAGGTGCGAGACGCCGGCCAGTTCCTTGAAACCGCGGGTGGAGAGGCGGAAGCCTTCGACGGTGGGCGGCCGGCCGTCGCCGGGATAGTGGGCGAAGTCGGCGCTGGTGGCCACGATCAGCGGGTCGGCGCTGCCGTGCTCGACGGCGGCCCGGGTCAGATGCGAACCGATGCTGCCGGGCCCGGCGGTGTAGGTCGTGAACAGGTCGACGAGTTCGGGGCTTTCGTGGGACGGCACCGGCGGATCCTTTCTCCGGATCTTCAACCAGAGCGGAATCCGAGCAACCCGAGTGGAATCCGAGCAGAAAGCCGGCACTTCGCCGGTGATCAGCGGCCCGGCCGGCGGCTCACGTCCCGGCAGCGGCGTCCTCGTGCCGCGCCCCTGGACTGACGAGTCCCGTCTCGTACGCGACGACGACCGCCTGGGCCCGGTCGCGCAGGGAGAGTTTGGCGAGGATGTGGGAGACGTGGGTCTTGACCGTGGCCTCGGAGAGATGGAGCCCGGCGGCCAGTTCGGCGTTGCTCAGGCCTTGGGCGAGCAGGCGCAGGACGTCCAGTTCGCGGGGTGTGAGGGCGGCCAGGTCGCGGTGGAGGGAGGCCGTTTCCGGGGCCCGGTGGGCGAAGCGCTCGACCAGGCGGCGGGTGATGGCGGGGGCGAGCAGCGCGTCACCGGCCCGGACCGTGCGGACGGCGGCGACGAGGTGTTCCGGCGTGACGTCCTTGAGGAGGAAGCCGCTGGCTCCGGCGGCCAGCGCCGCGTAGACGTAGTGGTCGAGGTCGAACGTGGTCAGCATGACCACACGCGGCGCGTCCACGGCGCCAACATCGGTGAGAATGCGCCGCGTTGCCTCCAGGCCGTCCATCTCCGGCATGCGGATGTCCATGAGCACCACGTCGGGCCGGGTGCGCCGGACCGCGTCGACGGCTTCCGCGCCGTCGGTCGCCTCGCCGACCACCTCCATGCCGTGGGCGTCGAGGATCAGCCGGAACCCGGTACGTACAAGGGCCTGGTCGTCGGCGACCACGACGCGCGGGGCGCGGTTCACAAATCCTCCAGGGGGATCAGGGCCCGCACCCGGTAGCCGCCGAGCGGGCGGGGGCCGGTGCGCAGGGTGCCGCCGTAGACGGCGAGGCGTTCGCGCAGGCCGATCAGGCCGCGACCGTCGCCGGTGGCCGCGGCGGGGCCGGGCCTGCCGCCGGTGTCGCTGACCTCGACGTGGAGTTCGTCGTCGCCGTACGACACCTGGACGCTCGCGTCGGCGCCGGACGCGTGCTTGACGGTGTTGGTCAGGGCTTCCTGGACCACGCGGTAGGCGGCCAGTTCGATGCCGGCGGGGAGGGGGCGGGGGGCTCCGGAGACGGTCAGTTCGACCGGTACGCCGGCGCCGCGCATGCGGCCGATCAGCGCCTCCAGCCGGTCCAGGCCCGGTTGCGGATCCAGGTTCTCCCACCCGGCCGGACCCAGGCCCAGTTCCGTGGTGAGCAGGCCCATCACGTCGCGCAGCTCCCCCATCGCCGCCCGGCCGCCCGCCTCTACGGCGAGGAGCGCCTCGCGCGCCCGCTCCGGGGACTTGTCCATGATGGTGCGGGCGGCGCCGGCCTGGATGACCATCACGCTGACGTTGTGCGTGACCACGTCGTGCAACTCGCGGGCGATCCGGGCCCGTTCGTGTTCTACGGCCCGACGCAGCTCCTCGGCCCGGGCGCTCTCCACCGCGGTGAGCCGGGTGCGGGTCTCGGCGGCCCGGAGTTTCCAGGTGCGCAGTCCGATGGCGGCCACGACGATCGGCACCGAGATGAACAGGGGCACGTACTGGGTGGGCACGGTCGGGGCGACGTAGAAGTACGGGTTGGGCGGGCCGACTTGGCCCGATCTGCTGATGACGGCGACCGCCACGGCGAGGCTCGCCAGGGTCGGCAGGCGGTGGGGGCTGTAGGCCGCCGCGCTGTAGGCGGCGATGACGCAGGCGTAGAAGGTGAGCCGGGCGACGTCGTCCGGGGTCAGTGCCGTCGCGACCGTCACGATCCACAGGACGGCGAGGGGGTAGCGGCGTCGCCACGCCAGCGACGCCGAGGCCAGGAAGACCAGGATCACCAGGTCGGTCATGCGGTACCGGTGGGCCTCCTCGTAGCCGTCGCCCCACGCGTACTGCACCGCCACGAAGGTGAGGACGAGCGCGAGCGCGGCGTCGACGAGCCGCTGTTGCCCTGTGGGGCGCGGCAATTGACCACCGGGACGCGCCAGTTGGCCACCGGCGCGCAGCAGCGCGCCGACCGCTAGGCGCAGCCGGACCGGAACCAGCCGAGCCGGGACCGACCGGGCAGCGGCCGGCCGGGCCGGGACTTCCTCTCCCACCGTCACCGGCCCATTCTCTCGGGTGGCGGCGGCGCCCGGAATCCCTCGGGCGGACGGGGCGCGTACATCCGTCGGCTACATCTCAGGGATGACGTCGTGGGCCATCGTCCCGATGCGGTACGGCAATTGGTCCGGGCGACCGGCGCGCCCGGGGCGCTCGGCTTCCTAGCGTCGTGGCATCCGATCCGAGGAGACCACCATGACGGCACCACGCCCACGACCACTACCAGCGCAGCCACTCATCGAACTCCTCGATGTGAGCCGCCGCTACGGCAGCGGGCCGCCCGCGCTGGAGGACGCGTCGCTGAGCGTGCGGGCCGGTGAGGCCGTCGCGATCCTCGGACCGTCGGGCAGCGGCAAGTCGACGCTGCTGAACCTCGTCGCCGGCCTGGACCGGCCGGACTCCGGGTCCGTCACCGTGGACGGGGTGCGGGTGGACCGGTTGGGCGAGGCCGGGGCGGCGCGCTACCGGCGGGCGAAGATCGGGATGGTCTTCCAGTTCTTCCATCTGCTGGACGATCTGTCGGTCGCCGACAACGTGGCGCTGCCCGCACGGCTGGCGGGCCTCGGGCGGCGCGAGTCACAGAGCAGGGCGGGCGAGTTGCTGGAGTCGCTCGGCATCGCCCGGCACGCCGGGGCCCTTCCGAACCGGCTGTCCGGCGGCGAGCGCCAACGAGTCGCCGTAGCAAGGGCGTTGATGAACCGTCCGCCTCTCCTCCTCGCCGACGAGCCGACCGGCGCGCTGGACTCCGCGTCCGGCGAGGAAGTCAGCCGCCTGCTACGGGAGTTGAACGCCGACGGTCAGACGATCGTCGTGGTCACGCATGACACGGAGCTGGCGCGGTCGTGCACGCGGCGCACGGTCCGGCTCGTGGACGGCCGCATCACGTCCGATGTCACCTCGGACGCCGCAACCCCCGTCACGGACCCGGAGTCCGTCCGATGAGCGCGCTGGGCCGGGTGATCCGCTCGGGCATGGCCCGTCGCCGGGTGCAGACGCTGGTGATCGGGCTGGCCACGATGCTGGCCGTGACGGCGTCCGTGCTCGGCGGTGCGCTGCTCGTGTCGTCCGAGGCACCGTTCGAGAAGGCCTTCGACCGGCAGAACGGGGCGCAGTTGACAGCACAGTTCGACGCACGGAGGGCTACAGCCGCTCAACTGGCGGCTGCCGCTCGGGTGTTGGATGCAACGGCGACGTCAGGCCCGTTCCCGACCGCGACCATCACGCCGGGGATCGACGGGCACAGCGGAGCGCCACTCTCGGTGGTGGGCCGGGCCACGTCCGGCGGTGAGATCGACAAGATGACGATGACCAGGGGCCGTTGGGTCGAGAAGCCCGGCGAGGTCGTCGTGTCGGCGGACACCGGCCCCGAGGGACGGCTCGGCCAGAAACTGGAGTTCCCGGATCTGCCCGGCAGCCCGACGCTGACGGTGGTCGGGGTGGCGCGCTCGGTCAGCCGTACCGCCGACGCATGGGTACTGCCGTCGCAGATAGCCGAGTTGACACCGTCCGGCAAGGTCGCCGGCTACCAGATGCTCTACCGCTTCGCCCACGCCGACACCGCGGCCCAGATGACCAGAGACCGCGCGGCAGTCACGGCGGCGGTACCCGCCAAGTCGCTGACCGGCGCACAGTCCTGGCTCGGCGTGAAGAAGGTCGCCACACGGGAGACCGCGCTGTTCGTACCGTTCCTGGTCGCGTTCGGGGTGCTGGGCCTGGTCATGTCGGTACTGATCGTGGGCAACGTGGTCGCCGGCGCGGTGGCGACGGGCCAGCGCCGGATCGGCATCCTCAAGGCCGTCGGCTGCACACCCGGCCAGGTCGTACGGGCATGCGCGGGCCAGGCCCTGATCCCGGCGACGGTAGGGGCAGCACTAGGTACCACCGCCGGTCACCTGCTCGCCGCCCCCGTCCTCTCCGAGACCGCGGACGCCTACGGCACGGCCGGACTCGGCGTCGAGTCGTGGGCCGATGTCACGGTGGTCGGCGGGGTGTTGGGGCTGGTCGCACTCACCGCGTGCGCGAGCGCTTGGCGGGCGGGCCGGCTGCGTACGGTCGACGCGCTGGCGGTCGGGCGCACGCCGGGCGCGGCGCGGTGGCGGTGGGCGACAGCGCCTACCTCGGCGACGGGCCGAGGCCGGTGGACACCCAGGCGGATCCTGGCGACGGCCCAGGGCCGGTGGACGACAGGGCGCACTTCGACGGCGGGCCAAGGTCGGCAGACGGCCGGACGCACTCCGGCAGAAGGCCGAGGCCGGTGGGCAGCCGGACGTATCTGGACAACGGCCGAGGACCGGCGGACCGGCGAGGACACCCTGGCAACAAGCCAAGACCCGCAGGCGCCAGGGCCCACCCCGGCGGCGAGCCGGGGCCGAGGGGCGTCCGGACGCATCTGGGCGGCGGGCCGCGACCGGCGGAGGGCGGGACGTGCCCCGACGGTTGGCCAAGACCGGCAGACGGCCGGACGAACTCCGGCAGAAGGCCGGGGCCGGTGGG
>NZ_JBHXME010000211.1:282-16260 GCF_042721125.1 Streptomyces sp. NPDC058469 | reverse complement strand
CGACCGGAACGGCCCCGGGCGCCTGTTGCTCCCCCGGGGCCGTTCCGTTTCACACTGTGCGTGGTCCCCGGCCGTCAGTTCTCCGAGGTCCCCTGGGCACCGGTGCCCACCGGAACCGGGCTCTCCGCGCCCTCGGGCCCGGCCGTACCCTCCGGCCGCGACGGGCGCCAGCCCAGGCGGCGGCCTCGGGGCAGGATCAGGCCCAGCCAGACCACCGCGATGATCACGGCGAGGCCCGCAGACGCGGGCCAGAGGGCGCGGCGGAGCGGTTCGGCCGCCTTGTCGGCAGGCAGGTGTACCTGGGAACCGGCATCGCCCCGGGCCGGTGCGGCGGCGCCGGCCAGGACCGAGGTGACGGCCGCGTACGGGTCGAGGCGGGGCACGTCGGCCGGGTACGCGGAGGTGCGGAGCAGGCTCGCGGTCTGCGCGGCGGTCAGTTCCGGGTGGACGGAGCGCACCAGCGCCGCCGCTCCCGCCACGTACCCGGCGGCCAGTGACGCCCCGGAGCCGATGTAGTGGCCGGCCTTCTTCGGGCCGATGCCGACAACTCCGTCACCGGGAGCGGCAATTGCGGCACTGGACGTCGTGTACGCGCCGGTCGGCCGCTTGCCGGAGACGTCGACGTCGAGGACGGAGAGCACACCGTCGTCGGCGGCCGGATAGTAGTCGCGGGCGGGCGGACTGTCCGTCGCCGAACCGGCGGTCGACGGCGTGTCCGGTACGGCGGCGGCGACCACCAGGACGTCCTTCTTCGCGGCGAGCGCGACCGCCGACCGCAGCGCGGCGGTGTCGCCGCCGAGCGCCGCCGACACGGTCACCACCTTGGCGCCGCCGTCCACGGCGGCCCGGATGCCGTCCGCGACCTTCCCGGCGGTGACCGCCCCGCGCGCGTCGCTGCCGCGCACCGCGAGGATGCGCGCCTGCTGCGCCACACCCGCGAACCGCACACCGTCCTCTACGGCGGCGCCGACCAGCCCGGCCACGAAGGTGCCGTGGCCCACGCAGTCGGTCCCGGCGTCACCGACCGCCGTGACCCGGCCCTTCAGGGCGGGTGCGGAGGACGAGACCCCGGTGTCGACCACGCCGACGGTCACTCCGGTGCCCGAAGCGAACGGCCAGGTCCGGCTGAGCTGGAGCGAGACCTGTTCCCACGGCACGTCGGTGGCGCGCCGGTCCGAGCCCGCCGCACACGCGGTATCGGCGTTCAACCGTGAGGCCAGCACGGGGAGTTGGACCGTGCTTCCCGCCGCCGACGCGGATCCGGCGCCGACGGCGCTCGCGGCGGCCGTCAGCAGCAGTGCCAGACCGGCGGCGAAGGCCTTGTTGGGTGTCGTCGTCATGCCCGGGCCGCCCCGCTGGAGGTGGGAGAGGTGGCCGTCGGGTCGGCGAGGTCCTCCGGGAGGAGCAGTCGCAGGTCGTCGAGGCTGGGGACGGCCAGTCTGCTGAGCCGGCCCGCCTGCCGGGTCATCATCCGCTCCAGGATCTGGCGGGCGGTGCGCGCGTTGCCGAAGGACCGGTCGCGGGGCAGCGTGTCGAAGTACTGCCGCAACACGGGCCCGAGTCCGGCCGCGCACTCGTACCCGAGCTGTACGGCGTGCTCGCGGACGATGGTGACCAGTTCGTCGGAGGAGTAGTCGGCGAACTCGACGCGGCGCGAGAACCGGGATGAGAGGCCCGGGTTGGAGGCGAGGAAGTTCTCCATCTCCTGCGTGTAGCCGGCGACGATGACGACCACCTTGTCGCGGTGGTCCTCCATCAGCTTCAACAGGGTGTCCACGGCCTCCCGGCCGAAGTCGGAGCCGGACGCCTCACGCGGGGTGAGGGTGTACGCCTCGTCGACGAACAGCACGCCGCCCAGGGCGCGTTCGAAGACCTCGCGGGTCAACTGCGCGGTGTGGCCCACGTATCGGCCGACGAGGTCGGCGCGGGACACCTCGACGAGCTGGCCGCGCGGCAACACGCCCAGGGAGGCGAGGAGTTCGCCGTAGAGACGGGCCACGGTGGTCTTGCCGGTGCCGGGCGGGCCGGTGAAGACGAGGTGGTGGCTGAGCCGGGGCACCGGGAGTCCGGCGGCCTCGCGCTGCTTGGCCGTCGACACCAGGTTGACGAGGTCGGTGACGTCCCGCTTCACCGCGTGGAGTCCGACCAGCGCGTCCAGCCTGCTCAGCGCGTCGTCGCCGGGGTCGGCGGTGTTCGGCCCGTCGGCGGCGGTGCGTGCCGCCTCCTCGCTGATGTCCTGCGGCAGCAGCAGGGAGAGGTCCTGCTCGGTGACGTCGGTGAGCGCGGACAGCCGTACGGCCTGCCGGTCCACCATCTCCTCGAACACCTGCCGTGCGGCACGGCCGTTGCCGAAGCCGGCGTCCTTCGGCAGCCGTTCGAAGTGCACCGCGAGGGCGTGTCGCGTCTCGTCGGCGAGCGCGTACTGGTGGCGTACGCACATGCTCTCCATGATCTCCACCAGCTCCGGCACCGAGTAGTTCTCGAACTCGACGGTCCGTGAGAAACGGGACGCCAGACCGGGGTTGGAGCCGAGGAAGCTGCGCATCTCGTCGGAGTAGCCCGCCGCCACGACCACCACGTCGTCGCGGTGGTCCTCCATCAGCTTCAGCAGGGTGTCGACCGCCTCGCGCCCGAAGTCCGCCCCGGAACCACGGGAGTCGGCGGTGAGGGTGTACGCCTCGTCGACGAACAGGACGCCGCCCAGGGCCCGTTCGAAGGCCTCCGTGGTCTTGATGGCCGTACCGCCGATGACCTGGGCGACGAGGTCGGCGCGGGAGACCTCGACGAGGTGTCCGGAGCGCAGGGCGCCCAGCTCGGCGAGGATCGTGCCGTAGAGGCGGGCGACGGTGGTCTTGCCGGTGCCGGGCGGGCCGGCGAAGACCAGGTGGCGGCCCATCGGCGGGGCGGACATGCCGAGTTGGGCGCGGCGTGCGGCGAGCTGGGTGAGGTTGACGAGGGTGCGGACCTGTTCCTTGACGTTGTCGAGGCCGATGAGGCTCTCCAGCGCGGCCATCGGTCCGTCGGGGCGTCCGGGGCCGTCCGAGGCGGACACGGTGCCCGCCGGGTCGGTGCCCTCGGCCTCGCCGAAGCCCCAGGCGTCGCGGGACTCGTTGCCGGTGCTGGTGAGGTTCTCCACCGCCAGCCGGCCGCCGGCCCTGGCCTGTACGAGTCCGCCGCCCTTGTTGTCGCGGACCGTGCAGCCCACCACGGACACCGGCGCTTCGGACTCGACGCGGATGCCGTCGCGTTCGTTGCCCGCCGCCTCGCAGCCGTTCAGGGAGGCCCGGCCGCCGTCGCGGACCAGGAAGCCGTGCTCGGCGGCGGCAGCGGTCCGTACCCGGTTCGCCGTCAACTCGCCGCCGGTGTCCACGAGTACACCGCAGCCGCCGGCCGAGACCAGCTCGCCGTCGCGCAGCGCGGCCGTGCCCTCGCCGCCGATCTCCAGACCGGCGCCGCCGGGGTTGTTGACCCGGAAGCCCGCGAGATAGACGTTGCCGCCCGCCGCGACCTCCGCGCCCGCGCCGCCCGGTGCCTCGACCGTGCAGTCCTCCACCCGGCCGCGCCCGCCGTCGCGCACCGACACACCGCAGCCGCCGGCCCCGGTGATCCGGGCGCGCCGCACCAGCGGGTTGGCGTTGCCGCGGATCACCACACCGGCGCCCTTGACGTCGATGATCTCCACGCGCTCCAGCTCGGCCGCCGAGTCCTCTTCGAGGAGTACGCCGTCACTCTCGCCGTCCCGGACGGTCAGCGAGGTCAGCGTGGGCGAGGAGGCCCCGGCCACCCGCAGCGCCGCCGTCTGGGCACCGGTCAGCCAGCAGTCCTCGTACGTGCCGCGCGAACGGTCCGTCACCAGCAGGCCGTTGCCCGTGGTGCGGGCGGTGCGGCAGCGGCGCAGCACCGGGTCGCTGCCGTGCGAGACGATGATGCCGGGCCCGCTGCTGCCGGTGACCCGCACCTCCTCCAGCTCGCAGCGGGCGGTGCTGGTCACATGCACACCGATCGAGGTGTCGCGGACCACGGTCCGCAGCACCCGCACCGCGCTGCGCTCCTCAAGTGCCAGCGACGGCTTGTCCGTTGAGGCCAGGTCACAGTCCTCGATGGAGCCCTGGGCGTCGCCGTTGGCGAGCACGCCGTTGCCGCGCGCGTCGCGCACCGTGCAGCCGCGCAGGGTGGCCCGGCCGCGCTCGCCGATCACCACCCCGCTGGTGCCGAAGTGTTCGAGGGTGCAGGACTCCAGCGAACTCTCCGTCGGCGAGGTGACCACGACACCGGCGCCGGTACGGTTGGACACCCGGCACTCACGCATCGCCAGCGAACCGGAGTTGCGCGCCAGTACGGTCGTCCACGAGGCGCCGGACAGATCACAGCCCTGCATCGCGACCTGCCCGTGCGAGGCGTCCACGGCCGGATGTTCCTCGTCCTGGCCCTGCACCACCAGGTCGGTCAGCATCACCGCGTCCACGCGCAGCGAGATCACGGTGCCCTTGCGCGGTGCCAACCGGACGGTGCCGCGCGCCTGTTCGGCGACGATGGTGACCCGGGTGGTGACGACGAGGTTCTCCTCGTACGTCCCCGGGCGCACACTCAGCACCGCGCCTCCGCGCGCCCTGGCCAGGGCCTCTCCGATCGTCCGGGCGTCCCCGGTGCCCTCCGGACAGACCGTCAGTACCTGGCGCACTCAGCTGACCTCCTCGTGTCGGCACCTGTCGGTTGCGGCAACCCCATCATGCCGTCCCCGCACGCGCGTTCCCACTCCGGTCCGGTCCGCGGAACGTCCGGAGCGCGGGCGCGCGGTGCGGCACAACAGTGCCGTACGGCGAATTATGGGCTGTTGCGCAACAGCCGGACCAGCGCCGGGGCTTGTCCGTGACGATTGTTAACTCCGGTGAAAGGAACCGCCGTTGGCGCATGCGCGTGAAGGGACGTGAATAGGATTGCGCACACAGACGTACGACGAACTGCTGGGCGAATGAGAGCGGACAGGGCGGATGACAGACCGAACCGGACCGGCCGCGCGGAAAACGGCGGCAGAGAACGCGGCGGAGAACTCCGTGACGGGCGCCTCGACATCGGCGGCGGCGTCCGCCGGGGAAACCGTCACCGCATCGACCCCGGCAACAGGTGAACCGGCGGCGAGTACGGCGGGCGAGGCATCCAAGTCCCGTTCAGAGGCTGCCGGTTCCCCCGGGGCCGTCTCCGCGGAGTCCGTCGCGGCGGAACTCTCGGCGGAATCGGTCGCAGCGGAGCTGAGTCGTCCCACGACCTCGGCGGCGGAGGCCGAAGCGCTCGCCGCTGGCGGCCGTACGCCGGAAGAACCCGCCGGGCCGACCGGCCCGGAATCCGCTGCCGCCGCCCGATCGGCGCGGCAGGAAGCCGAGGCCGAGGCCCCCGCCGGGGCGCTGGCCGCGAGCGTGCCCGAGGGCGACGGACCCACCCCCGGAGACACGGCGGCCGCGTCCGTCGGCCGCCCGGGCCGCCCGCTGCTGGCCGGTGCGGCGGTGCTCGGCGCGCTGCTGATCGCCGTACCGGGGCTGCTGATGAGCCGGGACCGGACGCCGGAGAGCCACGATCGTGTGGTCGCCGACCAGGCGGGCACCATTCTCGGCGACGGCGCGACGCAGGGCGCCGGGGCATACGCCTCGGACAGCCCTTCCGCTCCCACCCCGCACACCACGTCGAAGGCCGCGCACCACACGTCTCCGGCCAAGACGACCGGCGCGCGGCCGGTGAGCGAGCCGACGACGGTCAAGACGAAGAAGCCGGCCGCGGCGGCGAAGCCGACGAAGAAGTCCACGACGACCAAGTCCGGGACGAAGTCGAGCTCCACCACCACGTCCACCTCCAAGTCCAGCTATCCGTCGGACATCCTCGTCACGGCCACCCGGGTGCTGAAGGCCGGCCAGTCCATCAACGCGAAGAAGGCCCGGCTGCGCATGCAGACCGACGGCAACTTCGTCCTCTACGACGAGGACAACAAGGCCCGTTGGGCGACCATGACCTTCGGTTCGAACTACCACGCGGTCTTCCAGGCGGACGGCAACCTCGTCGTCTACACCTCCGACAACCACGCCGTCTGGGCCAGCCAGACCGTCGGCCACAACGGCTCGATCCTCCGGCTCCAGGGCGACGGCAACATGGTGATCTACTCCGGCTCGACCCCGATCTGGGCGAGCAACACCCAGCACTGACGGACCTGAACTCCCTCCGGCCCGGCCCCACTTGGGGCCGGGCCGGAGTCGTGTGGCGGACTTCAAGGTGCGGAGACGCCGCGGGCTCAGCTCTCGGTCAGGGTGATGTCCTGTCGCTGTACCGCGTGGAAGCGCGGCAGGGGCAGGCCGCCCCCGGAGGAGAGTTCCATCACCGTGGCCTCGACCTGGGCCGCGCCGGAGGTGAGCGGGTCGGACGACGGCTTGCCGGAGTTCTCCCAGGTGTGCTCCGTGCCGTCGCAGACCGCGCGGGTGCCGCCGATGCCGTGCCGGACCGAGGGGTCGCCCTGCATGACGGAGGAACTGACAAAGACGGCACCGGAGTTGCCGAGACAGCGGTAGGTGCCGGAGAGGGTGACGGTGCCGTCCGGGGCGATACGGCCCGTGGGGTCGACCGTCACCGTCTCGTACGGGTCGGCGGACGCGGTCGCGGCGGGGGCGGCGGCCAGCAGGAGCAGCGCGGCACCGGCCGCCGTACCGAGGACGGAACGCAGGGACATGGGAATACCTCCTGGAGTTGGGGCCTCCACTGGTACCGGTCGAGCGCCCCGACTCCCGTGACCCTCACTCCTTCGGTGGCGAGTCCGACCCGGCCGCCGCGATCGGCACTCCTTCGGTGCCGAGTCCGCACCGACCGTCGTGGAACCGTCCGAGTGTTGTCCGCGTGTTGTCACGCTTCACAGCGGGCGGTTCCGATGAGTTCGCGGCGGGAGGATGGTCTGTATATGCGATGCGGGGCGGTGACGGAGCCGCCGGAACGGATCGCATCCGACGTGGAGGTACGCCATGTGTTCCCACCAGTCCTCGTGCCCCGTGACCGACACCCGCACCCCGCACATCGTCTCCGCCCACCCCGAGCAGGGCTGGACGCTGCTGTGCGACGGCGCGATCGTCTTCGACGACACGGGCGCCCTGCTGCCCGACGGCCGGATCGTCGCCCCGCACCGGGTACCGGCGGACCAACTCGCCGTCGCCGCCTGACCGTTCCGATCTCCCGCAGTACGGCGGGACCGTCGGGCCCGGCCCACGGCGCCCCCTCCCTCGTGGCGCCCCTCGGACCGTAGAGGTTCAGGTTGCGCACCCGAGGTGACCAGCAGCGATGCCGTCGGCCTAAGATGATCAACGTGTCCGACCAGCATGCTCCACGGTCTCTCATCGTCACGCTCTACGGCGCGTACGGCCGCTTCGTGCCCGGCCCGGTTCCGGTCGCGGAACTGATCCGGCTCCTGGCCGCGGCCGGCGTCGACGCGCCCTCTGTGCGCTCGTCGGTGTCCCGCCTCAAACGGCGCGGGCTGCTCCTGCCCGCCCGTACGGCACAGGGCGCCGCCGGGTACGAACTCTCGCCCGAGGCGCGGCAGTTGCTCGACGACGGCGACCGACGCGTCTACGCGACCACGCCCCCGGAGGACGAGGGCTGGGTGCTCGCGGTGTTCTCCGTACCCGAGTCGGAGCGGCAGAAGCGGCACGTCCTGCGCTCCCGGCTGGCCGGACTCGGCTTCGGCACCGCCGCCCCGGGGGTGTGGATCGCGCCCGCCCGCCTGTACGAGGAGACCCGGCACATCCTCCAGCGGCTGCGGCTCGACCCGTACGTCGACTTCTTCCGCGGTGAGCACCTCGGCTTCGCGGCGACCGCCGAGGCCGTGGCCCGCTGGTGGGACCTGCCGGCGATCGCCGCACAGCACCAGGCGTTCCTCGACCGCCACGCGCCCGTGCTGCACGACTGGGAGCGGCGCGCGGACACCCCGCCCGAGGACGCCTACCGCGACTACCTCCGCGCCCTGGACTCCTGGCGCCATCTCCCCTACGTCGACCCCGGACTGCCCGCGAGCCTGCTCCCCCGGGGCTGGCCGGGCGTCCGCTCGGCGGAGGTGTTCCGCGCGCTGCACGAGCGGCTGCGGGACGCGGGGGCGACGTTCGCGGGCGTGTGACGGCAGTGGCCGTAGCGGCCGATTATGAACAGTTCATGGCGAAGGCCCGTGACCTCTTGCGCACCATCAGTCACTCAGCTAAACCTCAGGCTCCTTAGCAGGTCCTCTCAGAGTTCTTACCTAGCCTTCGACGACGCCGCTCGTCGGGTAAGAAAGAGGACTGTTGCGCATGACCACCACGGCAAGGGCTCAGGGAGCCACCGTCTGGCTCACCGGACTGCCGAGTGCGGGTAAGACGACGATCGCCCAGTATCTCGGGGAGCGGCTGAAAGCCGAGGGACATCGCGTGGAGGTCCTCGACGGCGACGAGGTACGCCGTTTCCTCTCGGCCGGCCTCGGCTTCTCCCGCGAGGACCGCAACACCAACGTGCAGCGCATCGGCCTCGTCTCCGAGGTGCTCGCGCGCAACGGCGTGCTCTCCGTCGTCCCGGTCATCGCGCCGTACGCCGACAGCCGCGAGGCCGTCCGCAAGCGGCACGAGGCGAGCGGGACGCCGTACATCGAGGTGCATGTCGCGACCCCCGTCGAGGTGTGCAGCGAGCGCGACGTCAAGGGCCTCTACGCCCGCCAGGCCGCGGGTCACCTCACCGGCCTGACCGGCGTCGACGACCCGTACGAACCGCCCACGGACCCGGCGCTCACCCTGCCGACGCAAGTCCAGAGTCCGCGGGAGTCGGCGGACGCGGTGTACGCGGTGCTGTCCGAGCGGGGGCTGGTGTGAGCGCGGTGACGACCACGGAAGCCTTCACGCTCTCTCACCTGGACGCTCTTGAGTCCGAGGCGGTGCACATCTTCCGTGAGGTGGCGGGTGAGTTCGAGCGGCCGGTGATCCTCTTCTCCGGCGGCAAGGACTCCATCGTCATGCTGCACCTCGCGCTGAAGGCGTTCGCGCCCGCGCCGGTGCCGTTCTCGCTGTTGCATGTGGACACCGGACACAACTTCCCCGAGGTCCTTGAGTACCGGGACCGTGTGGTAGCCGCACATGGGCTGCGGCTCCATGTGGCCTCCGTACAGGACTACATCGACCGCGGTGTGCTGCGCGAACGCCCCGACGGGACCCGGAATCCCCTGCAGACCGTGCCGCTCACCGAGAAGATCCAGAGCGAGAAGTTCGACGCGGTCTTCGGTGGCGGTCGTAGGGACGAGGAGAAGGCGCGCGCCAAGGAGCGGGTGTTCAGCCTTCGCGACGAGTTCTCGCAATGGGATCCCCGTCGTCAGCGGCCCGAGCTGTGGAATCTGTACAACGGCCGGCACGCACCCGGTGAACACGTCCGCGTCTTCCCGCTCTCCAACTGGACCGAGCTGGACGTCTGGCAGTACATCGCCCGCGAGGGCATCGAACTCCCCCAGATCTACTTCGCCCACTACCGCGAGGTGTTCGCTCGCGGCGGCATGTGGCTCACCGCCGGTGAATGGGGCGGCCCGAAGGCGGACGAGACCGTCGAGAAGCGCCAGGTGCGGTACCGGACCGTCGGTGACATGTCGTGCACCGGCGCCGTCGACTCCGACGCCGCCACGCTGGAGCAGGTCATCACCGAGATCGCCGCCTCCCGGGTCACCGAGCGCGGCGCCACACGCGCCGACGACAAGCTCTCCGAGGCCGCGATGGAAGACCGCAAGCGCGAGGGGTACTTCTAACCATGAGCACCATCACCATCGACACGCTGCGGTTCGCGACGGCCGGTTCGGTCGACGACGGCAAGTCCACCCTGGTCGGGCGGCTGTTGCACGACTCCAAGTCGGTCCTCACCGACCAACTGGAGGCCGTGGAGCGGGTGTCGGCCGACCGCGGCCAGGACGCGCCCGACCTCGCCCTCCTCACCGACGGGCTGCGCGCCGAGCGCGAGCAGGGCATCACGATCGACGTGGCGTACCGCTACTTCGCCACCCCGCGCAGGCGGTTCATCCTCGCCGACACCCCGGGCCATGTGCAGTACACCCGCAACATGGTCACCGGCGCCTCCACCGCCGAGCTGGCGATCATCCTCGTCGACGCGCGCAACGGTGTCGTGGAACAGACCCTGCGGCACGCCGCCGTGGCCGGGCTGCTCCGGGTGCCCAACGTGGTGCTGGCCGTCAACAAGATGGACCTGGTCGGCTATGAACAACGGGTGTTCGAGCGGATCGTCGAGGAATTCGCGGGCCACGCGGCCGAGTTGGGGCTGCCCTCCTTCACGCCGATCCCGGTGTCGGCGCTCGTCGGCGACAACATCGTGGACCGTTCGGCGCACATGGACTGGTACGAGGGCCCGGCCCTGCTGGAGTTCCTGGAGGACGTCCCGGTCGGCGCGGACCCGTCCGACGCCCCGGCCCGCTTCCCCGTGCAGTACGTCATCCGTGACGGCGAAGTCCGTTACTACGCCGGCCAGTTGGTGTCCGGCACGCTGCGCGTCGGTGACCGGGTGACGGTGCATCCCTCCGGTGAGACCTCCGAGATCACCGGGATCTCCGTGCTCGGCACCGAGGCCGACGCGGCGTATGCGCCCCAGTCGGTCAGCCTGCGGCTCGCCGACCAACGGGACGTGGCGCGCGGCGACATGATCACCGCCGGGGTCGACGCGCCCGCGCTCACCCAGGACGTCCGGGCCGCCGTCTGCCATCTGGCCGACCGCCCGTTGCGCGTCGGCGACCGGGTGCTGCTGCGGCACACGACCCGCACGGTCAAGGCGATCGTCAGGGACCTCGGCGGCGCGGCCGAGCTGACCGCGAACGACCTGGGCCGGATCACCCTGCGCACCGCCGAGCCGCTCGCGCTCGACGACTACGCGGTCTCCCGCCGCACGGGCGCGTTCCTCGTGATCGACCCGGCGGACGGCGCGACGCTCACGGCGGGGATGGCCGACCTGGCCTGATCTTCGACCTCCACGCCCCCAAGCCCCGTACCGGACGGAGCTTGGGGGCGTTCGCGTGCCCTCGTGAAATGACCTGTTGCCGTCGCATCCGTCACGAGTCGTCAATAGCGCGGTAACAACGGGAGCAGCTGTGAGGGAGTGTCCGTTGAACGGGGTATGCCGCTCGGTACCGGGACGAAGGTCCCGTGCGGTGCCCGCCGAGAGACTCTGACAAAAGGCGCCGTACCATTCATATAGTTGAAAGCAGGACAGCCTGCTCCATGAACGGACCCGCCTTGCAAGAACGCCCTTCCGCCTCCGCCTCCTGGCGCATCGCACTGCCGCACACCGCCGCGGCCGTGCCGGTGGCCCGCGCACTGGTCCGTACGGCTCTGTCCGAGGTCAAGCACACGGCCGACAGCGACACCGCGGAGCTGCTGACGGCGGAGCTGGTCGCGAACGCGGTGGAGCACACCGCCGGTGACGCCCCCATAGAGCTCGTGGTCGAGCTGCTGCCCACCGGCTGCCAGGTCGAGGTGCACGACACCGACCCGGAGCCGCCCGGAAGTCTGACGAAGCCCGTCACCGAGGAGCCCGACCCCTGGCAGGAGCACGGGCGCGGCCTGCTGCTGATCCGAGCCCTCAGCTCGTCGTGCGGCCACCGCCCGACCGAGTCGGGCAAGGCGGTGTGGTTCAGGCTGCCCGTCGTACCGCCGCAGTGGCACCCGGCGGGATAGCCGCCGTACGACACAAGCGCCGGTCAGGCCAGTGTCGCCACCAGAACGGCCTTGATCGTGTGCAGTCGGTTCTCCGCCTGGTCGAAGACGACCGAGTGGGCGGACTCGAAGACCTCGTCCGTGACCTCCAGCGAGTCGAGGCCGTGGGTCTCGTATATCTCGCGGCCGACCTTGGTGCCGAGGTCGTGGAAGGCCGGCAGACAGTGCAGGAACCTGACGTCCGGGTTGCCGGTGGCCCGCAGGACGTCCATGGTCACGGCGTACGGCGCGAGGGCCGTGATCCGCTCGTCCCAGACCTGCTTGGGCTCGCCCATGGAGACCCACACGTCGGTGACGACGAAATCGGCGCCCGCCACCCCCTCCTCGATCCCCTCGGTGAGCGTGATGCGCGCGCCGCTCCGCTCGGCGAGTGCGCGGGCGGCGGCGACGATCTCCTCGGCGGGCCAGTACGACTTCGGGGCGACGATCCGTACGTCCATGCCCAGCAGCGCGCCGGTGACCAGGTAGGAGTTGCCCATGTTGAAGCGGGCGTCGCCGAGGTAGGCGAAGGCGATCTGCTTGAGGGGCTTGGCGCTGTGCTCGGTCATGGTGAGCACGTCGGCGAGCATCTGGGTGGGGTGCCAGTCGTCGGTGAGCCCGTTGTAGACCGGCACTCCGGCGAACGCGCCCAGCTCTTCCACGGCCGCCTGGCTGTCCCCGCGGTACTCGATGCCGTCGAACATACGACCGAGCACCCGCGCGGTGTCCTTCACGGACTCCTTGTGCCCGATCTGCGAGCCGGACGGGTCGAGGTAGGTCGTCGAGGCCCCCTGATCGGCCGCGGCGACCTCGAACGCGCAGCGCGTGCGCGTCGAGGTCTTCTCAAAGATCAGCGCGATGTTCTTCCCCCGCAGATACCGCGTCTCGCCCCCGGCCTTCTTGGCGGCCTTCAGCTCGGCGGCCAGCTCGATCAGGCCGCGGAACTCCTCCTCGGAGAAGTCCAGCTCCTTGAGGAAGTGGCGGCCGGCAAGGGCGGTCGGGACTGTCGCCATGGGGGCGCTCCATCGGTACAGGTACAGGGACTTTTGGAATTCTATACGACCTTCGGCATTTCTATACGACCACTTGTCGCCGCCGACGCACCGCCGCGCTTCCCGTACGGCTACACGGCGTCCCGCTCGACCGGGCAGCTCATGCAGCGCGGCCCGCCCCGGCCTCGGCCCAGTTCGCTGCCGGGGATCTCGATCACCTCGATGCCCTGCTTGCGCAGATACGTGTTGGTGGTGGCGTTCCGCTCGTAGGCGACGACGACGCCGGGCTCGACGGCGAGGACGTTGCAGCCGTCGTCCCACTGCTCGCGCGCCGCGGCGTGCACGTCCTGGGTGGCGGTCAGGACGCGGATCTCGCTCAGCCCGAGGGCGGCGGCGATCGCGCGGTACATGTGCTCCGGCGGATGGTCGGTGACCTTCAACTCCTTGTCGCCGACGCCCGGTTCGATGGTGTACGACCGGAGCATGCCGAGCCCCGCGTACTGGGTGAAGGTGTCGCCGTCGACCATCGTCATCACCGTGTCGAGGTGCATGAAGGCGCGCTGCTTGGGGATGTCGAGCGCCACGATCGTCTGCGCGGACCCCTCGGCGAACAGCTTGTGCGCGAGCATCTCGACGGCCTGCGGGGTCGTCCGCTCGCTCATGCCGATGAGCACCGCGCCGTTCCCGATGACGAGCACGTCCCCGCCCTCGATGGTGGACGGGTAGTCGGCCTGCCCCTCGGACCAGACGTGGAACTTCTCCGAGCGGAAGAGCGGGTGGTGCCGGTAGATCGCCTCGAAGTGGACGGTCTCGCGCTGCCGCGCCGGCCAGCGCATGGCGTTGACGGAGACGCCGTCGTAGATCCAGGCGGAGGTGTCGCGGGTGAAGAGATGGTTGGGGAGGGGGGCGAGGAGGAAGTCGTCGAGGTCCATGACGTGGAAGCGGACGGAGGTCGGCTCCGCGTGGGCGTCCAGGAACTCCCGCTTGGTCATGCCGCCGACGAGCGCCTCGGCCAGTTCGGGTGCGGGCAGCGCCTCGAAGGCGGCACGGAGGTGGTCGGTGGCGAGGGGGCCGTACTCCTTCTCGTCGAAGACGCGGTCCAGGACGAGCGCGCGGGCCGCCGGGATCGCCAGGGACTCGGCGAGCAGGTCGCCGAAGAGGTGGACGGCGACGCCTCGGTCGCGCAGCACGTCCGCGAAGCCGTCGTGCTCGGCGCGCGCCCGGCGTACCCAGAGCACGTCGTCGAAGAGGAGGGCGTCCTTGTTGCTGGGGGTGAGCCTTTTGAGCTCCAGATCCGGCCGGTGCAGGATGACGCGGCGGAGCCGCCCGGTCTCGGAGTCGACATGGAGTGCCATGTCTCCATCCTGACCACCCGGAGCCGGGTTCACCCCCTTACTTCACATACCGCCACCACTTCACATACCGCAACTTGTTCTCGTCCCCTTGACGACAAGTGGGCCGCACGATTATCGTCTTACTGACGAGATCGATGAGGGATCTGACCGGATCCCACGGCACCGACGGGATCTGAGGGACTCTGATGGCCGACATCACCCGGCGCCTGGGCTGGCGCCACCTGCGCGGAGCTCCGACGGCGCACATCCGGCACCACCGCTCGGGCAAGCTGCTGCACGACGGGCCCGGACTCAGCTTCTGGTTCCGTGCGTTGACCGCCGCGCTCTCCGAAGTACCGGTCGACGACCGGGAGTTGGCCATGACCTTCCATGCCCGTACGTCCGACTTCCAGGACGTGGCGGTCCAGGCGACCGTCACCTACCGGATCAGCGACCCGGCCCTGGCCTCCGCACGGCTCGACTTCTCGGTCGACCCGGACACGGGCGTGTGGCGGGGATCGCCCCTTGAGCAACTCGGCACCCTGCTCACGGAGACGGCCCAGCAGCACGCGCTGGCCGTACTCGCCCGGACGCTGTTGGCGTCCGCGCTGGTCGACGGCGTGACGTCGGTACGGGAGCGGATCGCGGCGGGACTCGGCGCCGAACCGCGGCTGCCGGCCACCGGCATCGAGGTGGTCGCCGTCCGCGTGATGGCCATCCGCCCCGAGCCCGAGGTGGAGCGGGCGCTGCGCACCCCGGCACGCGAGCAGATCCAGCAGGAGGCGGACCGGGCCACCTACGAGCGCCGGGCGGTGGCCGTCGAGCGGGAGCGCGCGATCGCCGAGAACGAACTGGACAGCCAGATCGAACTCGCCCGCCGCGAGGAGCAGTTGGTCGACCAGCGCGGCACGAACACCCGCCGCGAGGCCGAGGAGCACGCGGCGGCGGACGGCGTACGGGCCGAGGCGGAGGCGACTCGTACGGTACGGCTCGCCGACGCCGAGGCGGCGCGTTCCGTACGGCTCGCCCGTGCCGAGGCCGAGGGTGCGCGCGAGGTGGGCGACGCGCGGGCGCATGCCCAGGCGGCGTGGCTGCGGGTGCACTCCGATGTGGACGTCGCGACCCTGCACGCGCTCACCGGGACGCGGCTCGCGGAGAACCTGCCGAACATCGACAGCGTCACGATCTCGCCGGACGTGCTGACCGGATTGTTCGCCAGGCTCGGTACCGGTGGCGGCGAGGCGGGCGCGTGAGTCTCGCGCCGCGGGCCGTCCTCGTCCACCGGACCACGGAGTACGAGGAGTTGGTCGCCCGGCACGGGACGCACGGCCAGGCCGCGTACTTCCTGAAGTCACGGGGCCGGGACATCGAGGAGATCGCCGAACGGCACCGCCGGACCCGGCGGGCGCTGGCCGAGGTGTCGTCGGCGATCCCCCTGACCTGGCGTCAGACACAGGTCGAGCGGGCCGACTTGGACCGGTTCCTGTTCGCGCCGGAGGACGTGGTGGTCGTGGTCGGGCCGGACGGCCTGGTCGCGAACGTCGCCAAGTACCTGTCCGGGCAACCGGTGTTGGGCTTCGACACGGACCCCGGCCGCAACCCGGGTGTCCTGGTACGGCACCGCCCGTCGGCCGCCGCCGCGCTGCTGTCCTCGGCGCACGCGGCCGGTACCGGTGTGGACGAACTCACCATGGTCGAGGCCGTCGCCGACGACACACAGCGCTTGGTCGCGCTGAACGAGATCTATCTGGGCGCCGTCGGTCATCAGACGGCCAGATACCGCCTGGGTCTGGAGGGCGACGGGGGTGTCGTCGAGGCCCAGGCGTCTTCCGGGGTGCTCGTGGGAACGGGCACCGGGGCCACTGGTTGGCTCCGGTCGGTGTGGCAGGAACGGGGCAATGGCCTCTACCAGCACAAAACCACGGACGA
>NZ_JBHXME010000211.1:0-272 GCF_042721125.1 Streptomyces sp. NPDC058469 | reverse complement strand
GGGGGGTGCCGACGCCCCCCCGCGTTATAGCGGGGGGCTGGTGGGAAGGGGCCGGGGGGCCTCGGGGTGGCTCGGGGCGGGGTGCCCGTACCGGGCCAGGGCCCTGTCCCTCCCACACCCCTCGGAGGACCGGCTGGTGTGGTTCGTCCGCGAGGCGTGGCCGTCACCGGTGACCGGTACGTCGCTGGTGGCGGGCGAGTTGGCCGGCTCGGCGGGGCTTCAACTCACCGTTGAGTCCGAGCAGTTGATCGTGTTCGGGGACGGGATGGAGG
>NZ_JBHXME010000210.1:0-16551 GCF_042721125.1 Streptomyces sp. NPDC058469 | reverse complement strand
CGCGGCCTAGACCCTCATGGGCGGGCCGCGGCGTCGCCGTGTCCGGATGACCGGCCGCGGGGTGCCGCTCCCCCTGCTGGCACCCGCGCTCGTGGGCCTGGCGTTCCTGCTCCTGCCGCTCATCGCCCTTCTCGTACGGGCCCCTTGGCGCTCCCTGCCGAACCAGCTGACCAGCACGGAGGTCTGGCAGGCGCTCCAGCTGTCCCTGTTCAGCGCGACCGCGGCGACGGCCGTGAGCCTGGTCCTGGGCGTACCGCTGGCCTGGGTGCTGGCCCGCACGGAGTTCCCGGGCCGCGGCTTCCTCCGCGCCCTGGTCACACTCCCGCTGGTCCTGCCCCCGGTGGTCGGCGGCGTGGCCCTGCTGCTCGCACTGGGCCGCAACGGCGTCGTGGGCCAGTGGCTGGACGCCTGGTTCGGCATCACCCTGCCCTTCACGACGGCCGGTGTCGTGGTCGCGGAGGCGTTCGTGGCGATGCCGTTCCTGGTCATCAGCGTCGAGGGCACCCTGCGCGCCGCCGACCCCCGCTACGAGGAGGCGGCCCAAACCCTCGGCGCCTCCCGCTTCACCGCGTTCCGCCGGGTCACGCTCCCCCTGATCGCCCCGGGTATCGCGGCGGGCGCGGTCCTCGCCTGGGCCCGCGCTCTGGGCGAGTTCGGCGCGACGATCACCTTCGCCGGCAACTTCCCCGGCCGCACCCAGACCATGCCGCTGGCGGTCTACTTGGCCCTGCAGAACGACCCGGAGGCGGCCATCGCGTTGAGCCTGGTCCTCCTGGCCGTGTCGATCGCGGTACTGGCGGGCCTGCGCGACCGCTGGATGACCACGTCATGAGCAACAGCCGTACGACCGCCCGCACATCAGCCCCCTGGACGTGCACCTCATGACCGACACCGCCGAGCCCGCCGACACCGCCGACACCCAAGTCACCGGCGCCCAGGGCCTCGACGCCCGTCTCGTCGTGGACCGCGGCACCTTCCGCCTCGACGTCGAACTGACCGCCGCCCCGGGAGACGTCGTCGCCCTGCTCGGCCCCAACGGCGCCGGCAAGACCACAGCGCTGCGCGCCCTGGCCGGCCTGGTCCGCCTGACGGACGGTCACCTACGGCTGGACGGCGCGGAGTTGGACCGTACGCCACCGGAGTCCCGCCCGGTAGGCGTCGTCTTCCAGGACTATCTCCTCTTCCCCCACCTGACCGCCCTCGACAACGTGGCGTTCGGTCCACGCTGCCAGGGCGCGACCAAGGCGGAGTCCCGCGCGGTGGCCGCCGAGTGGCTGGACCGGATGGGTCTCGCCGAGCACGCCGACGCCAAACCGCGCCGACTCTCCGGCGGCCAGGCCCAACGCGTCGCCGTGGCACGGGCGTTGGCGACCCACCCGCGACTCCTCCTCCTGGACGAACCCCTCGCCGCCCTGGACGCCCGCACCCGCCTCGACGTACGGGCCCAACTCCGGCGCCATCTGGCCGAGTTCGAGGCGGTGGCGGTCCTGGTCACCCACGACCCGCTGGACGCCATGGTGCTGGCCGACCGGCTGGTGGTGATCGAGCAGGGCACGATCGTCCAGGAAGGCACCCCCGCCGACATCGCCCGCCACCCGCGCACGGACTACATCGCCCAACTGGTCGGCCTCAACCTCTACAAGGGCCGCGCCGACGGCCACACGGTCACACTCGACACCGGCCCCGCGATCACCACCACGGAGGACCTCCAGGGCGAGGTCTTCGTAGCGTTCCCGCCGAGCGGGGTCACTCTCTTCCGCGACCGCCCGACCGGCACCAGCGCCCGCAACCTCTGGCACTGCGAGGTCGCGGGCCTGGAAACCCACGGCGACCAGATCCGCGTGGACCTCACCGGCGAACTCCCCCTGACCGCCGACCTCACCACGGTCGCAGCGGCCGAACTGGACCTACACCAGGGCGCGTTGATCTGGGCAACGGTCAAGGCGACCCAGACGCACTCATATCCGGCCTAGGTTGCCCCGCGCCCCCGAAGGGGCGCGGGGCTGTATCTACTCGTGGCTCCGCCACGGGAGCGCGACCTGGCCACAACGAACCCGCGGCCGAAGTCCGGCCTGATCCGGCAGCGCCCCCGAAGGGGCGCGGGGAACTGCGCGACCAGCCACGACGGTGCCGCACACGAACGACGGCACCTCGCGGCCCTTCCACCTCGCGGCACTTCCGCGGAGCGCTCAGTCCTCGTACGCGTCCAACGGCGGGCAAGAACACACCAGGTTCCGGTCACCGAAAGCCTGGTCGATCCGCCGCACCGGCGGCCAGTACTTGTCCGCGACGGACACGCCGGCCGGGAAGACGGCCTCCTCGCGCGTGTACGCGTGCTCCCACTCCCCGCCGAGCGAGGCAGCGGTGTGCGGTGCGTTCCGCAACGGGTTGTCCTCGCCCGGCCACTCACCCGCGCCGACCTTCTCGATCTCCCCGCGAATGGCGATCATCGCCTCGCAGAACCGGTCCAGTTCGATCAGGTCCTCGGACTCGGTCGGTTCGATCATCAGCGTGCCGGCCACCGGGAACGACATCGTCGGCGCGTGGAAGCCGTAGTCGATGAGCCGCTTGGCGATGTCGTCGACGCTGACGCCGGTCGCCTTGCTGATCGGCCGCAGATCGATGATGCACTCGTGCGCGACGAGCCCGCCGGGCCCGGTGTAGAGCACGGGGTAGTGCGGCTCAAGGCGCTTGGCGATGTAGTTGGCGCTGAGCACCGCCACCTGCGTGGCCCGCTTCAGCCCCTCGCCGCCCATGAGCCGGACGTACGCCCACGAGATCGGCAGGATGCCGGCGGAACCCCACGGAGCGGCCGAGATCGGCCCAACTCCGGTCTCCGGCCCGGCAGCCGGCTGCAACGGGTGGTTCGGCAGATACGGCGCGAGGTGCGCGCGCACCCCGACCGGCCCGACCCCCGGACCACCACCGCCGTGCGGAATGCAGAACGTCTTGTGCAGGTTGAGGTGCGAGACGTCACCGCCGAAGTGGCCCGGCTTGGCAAGCCCCACAAGGGCGTTGAGGTTGGCGCCGTCGACGTAGACCTGACCGCCGGCCTCGTGGACCTGCGCGCAGATGTCGGCGACGTGCTCCTCGAACACGCCGTGCGTGGACGGGTACGTGATCATCAGTACTGACAGCTCGTCGCGGTACTGCTCGATCTTCGCCCGCAGGTCCTCGACGTCGATCTCGCCGTCCTCGGCGGTCTTCACGACGACGACCTTCATCCCGGCCATCACGGCACTCGCGGCGTTGGTGCCGTGCGCGGACGACGGAATCAGACACACGGTCCGCTGCTCGTCACCGTTGGCCCGGTGGTATCCGCGTACGGCGAGCAGCCCGGCCAACTCGCCCTGCGAACCGGCGTTGGGCTGCAACGACACCTTGTCGTACCCGGTGACCTCGGCGAGCCGCTCCTCCAACTCCCGGATGAGCGTGAGGTATCCCTGCGCCTGCTCGGCGGGCGCGAAGGGGTGCAACTGCCCGAACTCGGGCCAGGTGACCGGCTCCATCTCGGTGGTCGCGTTGAGCTTCATGGTGCAGGAGCCCAGCGGGATCATGCCCCGGTCGAGCGCGTAGTCCCGGTCGGCGAGCCGGCGCAGGTAGCGCAGCATCGCGGTCTCGGAACGGTGGTCCCGGAACACGGGGTGCGTGAGGTACGCGTCGGTGCGCAGCAGCCCCTCGGGCAGCGTGTCCTCAGCGGACGCGTCGAGCGCCTCGATGTCCCCGTCGACCCCGAACGCGGTCCATACGGCGGCCAGTTGGGCACGTGTGGTGGTCTCGTCGCAGGCGATCGACACCTGGTCGGCGTCCACGAGGTGCAGGTTGACGCCGTCCTCGCGGGCGGCGGCGACGACCTGGGCGGCCCGGCCGGGAACGCGCGCGGTCAGGGTGTCGAAGTAGCCGCCGTGTACGACCTCGACACCCCCGGACTTCAGCCCGGCGGCGAGGATCGTGGCGTACCGATGCGTCCGCCGCGCGATGCCCTTCAGCCCCTCGGGCCCGTGATAGACGGCGTACATGCCGGCCATGACCGCAAGAAGCACCTGGGCGGTGCAGATGTTGCTCGTGGCCTTCTCACGACGGATGTGCTGCTCGCGCGTCTGCAGGGCGAGGCGGTAGGCCTTGTGTCCGTCGGCGTCGACGGAGACGCCCACGAGCCGCCCGGGCAGGCTGCGCGCGAACTTCTCGTGCACGGCCATGTATCCGGCGTGCGGCCCGCCGAAGCCCATCGGCACCCCGAAGCGCTGCGTCGTACCGACCGCGATGTCCGCCCCCAGCTCACCCGGCGACTTCAGCAGTGTCAGCGCGAGCAGATCGGCGGCGACGGTGACGAGCGCGCCGAGCGTGTGCGCCTGCTCGATCAGCGGCGCGATGTCGCGTACGGCACCGGAGGCGCCCGGGTACTGCACGAGCACGCCGTTGATCTCACGCGCGGCGATGTCGGCCGGGATGCCGTCGCTGAGGTCGGCGACCACAACTTCCACACCCGCCGGCTCGGCGCGGGTCTCGATCACGGCGATGGTCTGCGGCAGCGCGTCCGCGTCGACCAGGAAGAGGCCCTTCTTGTTCTTGCCCATGCGCCGCGACAAGGCCACGGCCTCCGCGGCGGCGGTCCCCTCGTCGAGCAGCGACGCGCCGGAGGTCGGCAGCCCGGTGAGGTCGGCGACCATCGTCTGGAAGTTCAGAAGGGCTTCGAGCCGCCCTTGGGAGATCTCCGGCTGGTACGGCGTGTAGGCCGTATACCAAGCCGGGTTCTCCATGACGTTGCGCAGGATCACGGGCGGGGTGAAGGTCCCGTAGTACCCGAGCCCGATCATGGAACCGAGGACCTCGTTGCGGTCCGCGAGGGAGCGCAGCTCGGCCAGCACCTCGGGCTCGGTGCGGGCGCCCGGCAGGTCCAGGGAGTCGGCGTTCTTGATCACATCCGGGACCGCGGCGGCCGTGAGCTCGTCGAGCGAGCCGTATCCGACCTGCGCGAGCATCTTGGCCCGCGCCTCCTGGTCGGGCCCGATGTGGCGCTGCTCGAACGGGATGCCCTGTTCGAGCTCGGAGAGTGAAGTGCGAGGGGCGGTCATTAGGGAGGCCTCCTGGTCGGACACGACCTTCGATGGGCACCACGACGCTGGGTGCCCGGACGGCCTCCCCCTCTGTCATCTCAACCTGAGAGCTTCACCGGTCACCCGAAGGTCACCGGCTTTCACCGTCGGTGAGAGCGAGAGCCGTCGGCACAGTCGACGACACGCGCTCTGCTTTCCAGAGTGACCTCGTCCGTGCGGTACGTGAGCCTGAGAGATTCCGGGGAGGATTTGCTCCTTCGGCGCCTCCGATGAAGTCTGGAGGACTCTCCCGCACGGGGTCAGCAGCCGTTGGCCAGCCTACCAGCGAGCGTTGAAGCCGAGCTTTCGAGTGGCCACCTTCCCCAATGTGCTCTTTTGTAGTGCTTACGGATGAGTTGCGACCAGGAGGAGGGCCCGTGCAGACCGATATCGATCCGCGCAACCTGATCGGCCGCAAGGCGTTCGACCGCACCGGCGCCAAGATCGGCACGATCGACGAGGTCTACCTCGACGACGCGACCGGCGTACCGGAGTGGGCGGCCATACGAACCGGCCTGTTCTCCAGAGACGCCTTCGTCCCCCTGGAGCCCAGCGAACTGATCGAGGGCACCCTGCACATCCCCTTCGACCGCTCCCTGATCAAGGACGCCCCCGACTTCGGAGTAGGCCGCCACCTCTCCCCGGACCAGGAACTCCAGCTCTACCACCACTACGGCCTCGACGTGGCCCCACCCCCGTCCCTCCCGGACCACAACTTCGGCAAACTGGCAGGCTCGGACGACACCTGAGCGGGTTCGTGGGCCGGGTCGTCACCGGGGCTTGGAGCCTCCGGGGACGGTGACGCGGCGGACGGGGTATGCGGGCGTCGGGTGTCCGGGGGCGCGGATGCAGCGGGGGTATCGGAGTCTGACTCCACCGACGGCAACGGCGTGGCAGACGCGACGTCGGAACGCCGCTCGTCCAACGGCAACGGCTCGGCCTGCGGAACACCGGAGCCAGGCTCCGCCAACGGCAGCGGCTCGACAGGCCTGGCACCGGGACCCCGCGCAACCGACAGCAGTGGCCCACCCTGCGGATCATCAGGACCCGGCGCCGCCGACGGCAATGGCTCGGTAGACGGCTCGTCGCAGCCTCGGCTCTCCAGGGGCACCGACACCGCAGGCGACACGTCAGCACGCCGCGCGACCGTCACCGGCGGTTCAACCAGCCGGTCCTCGGCTCCTCCCACCGCCAACGGCATCGGCATCGGCATCGGCACCACAGGCAAGCCACCCGGACCCCGCCCCACCAACGGCAACGATTCCGCCGACGTGTCACCAGACCCTCGCGCCATCAGCGCAGGCGGCTCACCCGGCGGCACATCAGGACGCCGCGTCACCAACGGCAACGGTTCCGCCGGCTCCAGCTCCGGATCGTCGGTCCGGAACGTCCGCACCCGCCCCGGCCCAGAATCCTCGGGCATCTCAAACCGCACGGTGACCCGCCCCAGCCCGCTCCCCTGTACCCACCCGTGCCCGAACCCGGCGTGCCGCACATCGTGCCCCGCGGGCCAGTGCCGCTCGACGGGCGCCGCCGGCTCCTCGCCCCGCTCCACCTCCGCGTGCTCCTCCTCAAGAAGGTCGGCCTGCTCCCCCGCCGCCTGCGCGAACAGGTCCTCCTGCGTGTAGTCGGCGAGCCCGGAGACACCCACCCCGAGCAGCCGCACCCCGCCCGTGGTGTCCACGGAGTCCAGCAACCGTGCCGCCGCCTCCCGCACCACCCCCGGGTCGTCGGTGGGCCCGCGCAGTGTCTCGGACCGGGTCAGCGTCGAGAAGTCGTAGCGCCGCACCTTCAGCACGATGGTCCGCCCCGACAGTCCGGCACTCCGCAGCCGCCGCACGCACCGGTCAGCGAGCCGCTGCACCTCAAGGCCCACCCGGATCCGGTCGTGGATGTCCACGTCGTACGTGTCCTCGACCGACACCGACTTGGTCTCCCGCTCGGCCACCACGGGCCGCTCGTCGTGCGCCAGCGCCATGGCGTACAGCGCGTGCCCGTGCGCCTTGCCCACCAGCCGTACGAGCTCGTCCTCGCCCGCCTCGGCGATCTCGTCGACCGTGGTGATCCCGGCCCGCCGCAGATGATCACCCGTCGCAGGCCCGACCCCCGGCAGCGTGCGCACCGACAACGGCCCCAGCAACGTCCGCTCGGTCCCGGGCTCGATCAGCACGAGCCCGTCGGGCTTGGCCCGCTCGGAGGCGATCTTCGCGATCATCTTGGAGGCGGCGAGGCCCACCGACCCCGTGAGCCCCGTGACCGCCCGTATGTCCGCCCGCAGCCGCGCCCCGGTCAGCTGCGCCGACTCCCCGTCCCAGGCCGCTCCCCCGGCCTCCAAATCCACGAACGCCTCGTCCAGGCTCAGCGGCTCCACCAGGGGCGACAACTCCCGCAGCAGCCCCATCACCTGCTCGCTGATCAACCGGTAGAACCCGAAGCGCGGCACGAGATACGCCGCGTTCGGAGCGAGCCGACGCGCCTGCGCCATGGGCATCGCCGAGTTCACCCCGAAGACCCGCGCCTCGTACGACGCCGTCGCGACCACCCCACGCGGCCCGAGCCCGCCCACGACGACGGCCTTCCCGCGCAGGCTCGGCTTGGACGCCTGCTCCGCCGAGGCGAAGAAGGCATCCATGTCGAGATGCAGGATCGTGGGCGCGGTTCTCACATCTCCGATGCTGCCCTACGCCACTGACAATGCCCCGCTACGGCTCCCGCCGGGCCTCAGACGGCCCGGTTGCGCCGCCTGGCCAGCTCGTCGGCGGGGTTGGCCCCGACGAGCGTCTCACCGGTGTCGACGCGCTCCCCGTGCAGCTGCGACAGGGCGCTCTCGACGTCCCGCCACACGACCCCCACGGCGATCCCGAAGACCCCCTGGCCGCCCTGGAGCAGCGCGTGGACCTCGTCCGGCGAGGTGCACTCGTAGACCGTGGCGCCGTCGCTCATCAGCGTCATGCGCTCCAGGTCACGGAAGCCGCACTCCCTGAGGTGGAGAACGGCGCTGCGAATGTTCTGCAGCGACACACCCGTGTCGAGGAACCGCTTGACGATCTTCAGGACGACGACGTCCCGGAAGCTGTAGAGCCGCTGCGTCCCCGACCCGTGTGCGGGCCGCACACTGGGCTCGACGAGCCCCGTGCGCGCCCAGTAGTCCAGTTGCCGATAGGTGATGCCGGCCGCCGCACAGGCCGTAGGGCCCCGGTAGCCGATCTGCTCGGACGCCATGGACGTCGTCCCTCCGCTGCTCGGCACTGCCGCCGGTCGCTGCGGGGCGTGATCGGCCGCACTGCCGTGAAGCGGGTACGGACCTCTGTCCCCGAAACTGCGTTCCGGGGCACCCCCAGCCGTACCGTCGCCGCTGCTTCTCACGCCGACCTCCGTCCTTGACCTGCCTTCTCGACGGTAGGCAGTCACCAGGGGTGCGTCAACGATCGCCACACTCGGCACGCCGAGTGATAATCACCCTAGGAGTGGTTTCCCGTACCCCACCGCGGGGAAAGGCTAGCCGAATGCGCTCGCGGAGAGCCGCAGGACGCTCTCACTCGCCGGTGGCAAATGCCGGCATTTCTCGCCGGCCGTCGGTCTCACTGGCTGTTGGTCCCAAAGTCCTCGGGTGAGATCTGGTCGAGGAACTCGCGGAACTTCTCCACCTCGTCCTCCTGCTCGTCCGGGATCGCGATGCCCGCGTCGTCGAGCACACCGTCACTGCCGTAGATCGGCGTCCCGGTGCGCAGCGCCAGCGCTATGGCGTCGGACGGGCGGGCGCTCACCTCGACGCCGCTGGCGAAGACCAGCTCCGCGTAGAAGACGCCCTCCCGCAGATCCGTGATGCGCACTTCGGTCAGCTCCTGGCCGACAGCCTCCAGCACGTCCTTGAACAGGTCGTGGGTCAGCGGTCGTGCGGGGGCCATGCCCTGCTGCGCGAAGGCGATCGCCGTCGCCTCCCCGGGCCCGATCCAGATGGGGAGGTAGCGGTCGCCTCCCACTTCACGCAGGAGCACGATCGGTTGGTTGGAGGGCATTTCGACCCGGACACCTACGACATCGAGCTCGTTCACACAGCAACCCTAGGCCGTGCCCGGGACGTTTGGGTAGTCGGGCCGAGAACGGGTGACCGATCAGGCGGCCGCGAGACCGCCCGTCTCAGGGCAGGCGCACGCCGAGCGCGGTCTGCACCAGAGCCGCGTGCAGCTTCACCGTGAGCCCCGCCAGCTCCTTCGTACGGGCCTCCGCGTGGGCCCTGGTCTGCGGATTGCGGTGGCGCTTGAGCGGGGCCACCACCTGGTCGACGAGCCCGGCCTCACGGTCGGCGGCGGCCTTCATGGCGCGCAGATGCCGCGGCTCGATCCCGAACCGCCCGAGCTCCAGGACAAGTCCGGCCACGGTGACGGCTTCCGCGTCGTAAACCCCGTCGGGCAGCGGGGCAATGAGTCCGTACGACTCCCACTCGTCGAGCTCCTGCTCGCCGATCCCGGCGGCGGCCATCAGCTCGGCCCGCCCGATCCGGGCCGCCGTGGGCCCCTCCACGGGCTCCAGGACGACCTCGCCGTCCCGCTGACGCCCCACGGTGGGCAGGGGCGCGGCCTCACCGCGCTCCATGGCGTCGAGATGCTCGCGGATCACCTTGAGCGGCAGATAGTGGTCCCGCTGCATCCTCAGGACATGGCCGAGGCGCTCGACGTCGGCGGGACTGAACTTGCGGTACCCGGAAGGGGTCCGCTGCGGCTCGATGAGACCCTCCGACTCCAGGAAACGGATCTTGGAGATGGTGACTTCGGGGAACTCGTCGCGCAGCGCGTTCAGCACCGTGCCGATGCTCATCAGTCCAGTGTCCGCGGCGGCGGTACCGTGCCCGGCACCGCCGCTCGGTGTTTGAAGCATGGACCTTCCTGGGGGAATCCCCCGGACACAGTCCGAGGGAGGGTCAGTAACCCCGCTGGCTCGCGTAGAACACCAGCCGGTACTTGCCGATCTGCACCTCGTCACCGTTGGCCAGCGAGACCTGGTCGATGCGCTCGCGGTTGACGTACGTACCGTTAAGGCTGCCGACGTCGGCGACCGTGAACGAACCGTCAGCACCGCGCCGGAACTCCACATGGCGGCGCGAGACCGTCACGTCGTCCAGGAAGATGTCGCTCTGCGGATGACGGCCGGCCGTGGTCAGCTCGCCGTCCAGCAGGAAGCGGCTGCCCGAGTTCGGCCCGCGACGCACCACCAGCAGCGCCGAGCCCAATGGCAGGGCGTCGACGGCGGCCTGCGCCTCCGGGGAGAGCGTGGGCATCTGCGTCTGACCGGTCACTTCGGCGTCGTAGGCCTCAAGACCGGAGATGGAGATCGTGGAGGTCGTCTCGGACGGACGCTCCGGGGTCGCGCCGGGGCGCAGCGGCGCACCGCAGTTGGAACAGAAGCGGCTGTTCTCCGCGTTGCGGTTACCGCACCTCGTACACACCAGGGCCGACATAGGGGAAAACCCTCCACCCGTACTTGAGGTTGACGGTTGCCCGAAACCTATGTCGCCGGACTGCGCAGGGTCAACCGACGGCGCGCCCTGGCCGCCGACCTGGTCGCGGAACAGCGGGCGCTGGCCTTCTGCGTCCGGTTGTGCGCGGTGGCGAGCGGTCTGGTTGTCGCTGCCCTCTTTCGCACTCTTGCCGAACAACTTCGCAAACAACTTCACGGGCGATTCCCCTTGACCGAAACAGACCCGCCCGTGGGGCAGGACGAACCCTGATTGAACACACCGGTTGACCCGGACATCCTCACAACGTCCGTATCCACCAGACAGTTTCCACCACGCACCACCCAATCGGTGCGTCGACCCCCCGCAACCTCATGCCCTCGCACAACGGCCCCCATGCACCCGCGGTTCACCGGGAGGACGACCGAGCGTAGTCAGGCTGCTTCGCCGCCCGCAAGGCATCCACGACGATCTTGGCCGACCGCCCGACGGTAACGGTGGCCTGCTCCTTCTCGAGAGTCTGCACCACTCCTCCAGGGATGTTGAGCGCCGGTTCGAGATCCTGCGGCTTGCCGATGACCTTGAAACGATAGGGGGCGTTGATCTTGTTCCCGTCGACGCTCACGCTCTTGCCGGAGTTCGTCAGATACGTGTTGGCCACGACCCGCACATCGTTCACCTGGATCGCCTCCGCGCCGGCCGCGCGCAACTCCTGGACCGCGTCAAGCAGCATGTCCGCCTCGACCGTTCCCTTCGTGTCGTCGATGGTCATCGTGATGCCGGGTCCCTGCGCGGCCACGGTGCCCGCCAGAATGCCGAGTTGCTTCTCCTTCTCGGCCGTCTGCTTGCGGGCCTCCTCGGCCTGGTCGGAGCTGTTCTCCAGCTCGTCGCGCTGTTTCTGCAGACCCTGCTTCTCGTCTTCAAGACGCTGAGTACGGTCGTCCAGTTCATCGAGAATGCGCACAAGATCTTCCTGCCGTGCCCCACGCAGCGCGCTGTCGCTGTTGCTGTTCGAGGCGACCTGTACGGCCAGCCCGAAACCGAGGCCGAACAGCAGCACCGCGACGATGAGTTGGGCCCGGCTCACACGCGGCGGCCACAACCCCTGCACCAGCCGCTGCCGACCGGTCACGGTGGGCCCGGACTTCTCCCCCGGGAGAGGCGCCTCCGAGGAAGCAGACGCCGGGATCTCTTCGGGCAGTACCCTGCGCAGCCTGTGTTCAGGCCGCTCGTCTTCGTTGCTCATCGACCTCACGCCCGGAAGACGTGCCGGCGAATGGCCGCGGCGTTGGAGAAGATCCGGATACCGAGGACGACCACGACACCCGTGGACAGCTGGGCGCCGACGCCCAACTTGTCGCCCAGGAACACGATCAGGGCGGCCACGACCACGTTCGACAGGAACGACACCACGAAGACCTTGTCGTCGAAGATGCCGTCGAGCATGGCCCGCAACCCACCGAAGACGGCGTCGAGCGCCGCGACGACGGCGATCGGCAGGTAGGGCTCGACGACCACCGGCACCTCAGGCCGGACCAGGATTCCGGCCACCACTCCCACGATGAGGCCCAGTACGGCGATCACGATGTGCCCTTCTCAGTTCTCGGCTGTGCTGTACGTACGATCACACTCGGCGCGGCGGGCAGCCGGAGATCGCTCTCCACGGCGATGGTCGCCCTGATGCCGTAGTTGTCTTCCAGGGCGTGCAGATAGAGCCCGTCGGCACCGTTCTGGAACCTGGTGCTGAGCCGTTGGCCGTCCCCTACCGCGAGCACCGTATAAGGCGGCACCAGTGGCTTGTTGTCGACCAGTATCGCGTCGCCCGCGGCCCTGATCGCGGACAGCGCCGTCAGCCGCTGCCCGTTGATCGAGACGGCCTCGGCGCCCGCCGCCCACAGTCCGTTGACGACACGTTGCATGTCGCGGTCGCGCACCCGCCCGGTGTCCGAAAAGTCCGCGGTCTCACGCGGGTTGTCGCCCCCGCCGCTGCTGGCTTCCTTCGCGTCGTCGACGACGAGCTTCACACCGGGGCCGTGCACCGCGGTGGCACCGGACAACATGCTCACCAGGTCGGCCTGCCCGCTGCCGCCGCTCGTCTTGAGCGCCGCCCGCTGCCGCGCGCTCACGTCGTCGCGGAGCTCATCGACGGTGCCTGCCAGCTTGTCCGCCGACGTGGTCTCCTTGTCGATACGGTCGATCAGCTCCTGGCGCTCCTTGGCCACCACGGGGGCGGCCACGCGCGCCTGTGCCGCTCCGACGGTGACAACAAGGGCCGCCAGCACCAGGCCGACGGCGAGACCGAGCTTCGCCCGGAGAGTCTTCGGCATGCCGCTCTCGCCCGCGGCCTTCTTCCGGGCGGCGGCCTCGACGTAGCCGTCGTCGAGGCTGTGGTCCATGACATTGGTGAGCAGCGACATGGACGCGTCCGGGCGCGCAGGGCGCGTGGGTGTGCTCCGAACGGGGGGCTGCTGCGGCATGCCGCACATCGTCGCACGTGGTGGCCTGTACCTCCGAATGGCCCCACCGGCGTGCCGGACAGGCCCCCTTGGGGACACATGTCCGGCACGCACGCGTGCTCCGTGTTTTACCGTCCGGCGCTGTCCACGACTGCCGACCACTCGTCCAACAGGGCCTGCGCGGAGGCGTCGTCGGGCCCTTCGGCCCACAGATGCGTGACCGCCTCGGCGGGGTCGGGCAGCACCATCACCCAGCGCCCGTCGGTCTCCACGACGCGCACACCGTCCGTCGTATCGACAAAGCGATCGCCGGCCGCTTCCACGACCCGGCGCATCACAAGTCCCTTGACGGCCCAGGGAGTCGCCAGGTCCCGCTTGAGGACGTGCGCCCGCGGAATCCGGGCGTCGATCTGGCTCAGCGTCAACTGCGTCCGCGCCACCAGCCCGATCAGTCGTACGAAGGCGGCCGCCCCGTCGAAGACGCTGCTGAACTCCGGGATGATGAACCCGGCCTTGCCGTCCCCGCCGAAGATGGTCGACTCGTCCCGCCCGACCCTGGTCAGGTCGTCCGGCGAGGTCGTCGTCCACTCGACCTGCGTGCCGTGATACGCCGCCACCTGCTCGGCGATCCTCGTGGTGGTCACCGGCAGCGCCACCCGCCCGCTGCGCCGCTCCGCGGCCACCAGGTCGAGCATCACGAGCAGGGCCCGGTCGTCCTCGACGATCCGCCCCTTCTCGTCGACGAGCGAGAGCCGCTCACCGACGGGGTCGAACCGCACTCCGAACGCGGCCCGCGCGGAGGCCACGATCTCGCCCAGCCGCACCAGCCCCGACCGCCGTGTGTCCGCGGTCTCCGTGGGCCTGGACTCATCGAGCCCGGGATTGATCGTCAGCGAGTCCACACCGAGCTTGCCGAGCAGGCTGGGCAGCACGAGCCCGGCGCTGCCGTTCGACGCGTCAACCACGACCTTCAGGCCGGATTCGGCGATCCCGGTCGTGTCGACATTCCGCAGCAAGGACCCGGTGTACGAGTCGAAGACGCTGGCCGGGAAGTGCAGGTCCCCGATCTCGCCGGGGAACGCGCGCCGGTACTCCTGCCGCGCGAACACCCGGTCCAGCTTGCGCTGACTCCCCTGCGAGAGGTCGGCGCCCTGGCTGTCGAAGAACATGATGTCGACGGAGTCCGGCACACCAGGTGTGGTCCGGATCATGATCCCGCCGGCACTGCCCCTCGCGGTCTGCTGCCGGGCCACGGGCAGCGGCACGTTCTCCAGGTCCCGTACGTCGATGGCGCTCGTCTGCAAGGCGGAGATCACCGCCCGCTTGAGCGCACGGGCGCCTCGGGAGTGGTCGCGGGCCGTGGTGACCGTGGACCCCTTCTTGAGGGTCGTGGCGTAGGCACCGGCGAGACGGACGACGAGCTCCGGTGTGATCTCCACATTCAGGATCCCGGACACACCGCGCGCGCCGAAGAGGTGCGCCTGCCCTCTGTTCTCCCAGATGACCGACGTGTTGACGAAGGCGCCGGCTTCGATCGTCTTGAACGGGTAGACCCGCACGTTGCCCTGCACGATCGATTCTTCACCGATCAGGCACTCGTCACCGATGACCGCGCCGTCCTCGATCCGGGCCGCCCGCATGATGTCTGTGTTCTTTCCGACGACACAGCCCCGCAGATTGCTGTGCTGCCCGACGTACACGTTGTCGTGTACGACGGTCCTGTCCAGAAAAGCCCCGGCCTTCACGACAACATTCGAACCAATGACGGTGTACTCACGGATTTCGGCACCGGCCTCGACCTTGGCGTAGTCACCGATGTACAGCGGCCCGCGCAGAACCGCGTCGGGGTGCACCTCCGCACCCTCGGCCACCCACACACCCGGCGACAGCTCGAAGCCGTCGATCTCGACGTCGACCTTGCCCTCCAGGACATCGGCCTGCGCCTTCACATAGCTCTCGTGGGTCCCGACATCTTCCCAGTAGCCCTCGGCGACAAAGCCGTAGACCGGCTTGCCTTCCTTCATCAACTGCGGGAAGACATCGCCGGACCAGTCGACGGGAACGTCGGCCTCGACATAGTCGAAGACTTCGGGCTCCATCACGTAGATGCCCGTGTTCACGGTGTCCGAGAAGACCTGCCCCCAGGTCGGCTTCTCGAGGAAACGCTCGACCTTTCCCTCTTCGTCGACGATGGTGATGCCAAATTCCAGCGGATTGGGCACCCGGGTCAGACAGACAGTGACCAGCGCACCCTTTTCCTTGTGGAAATTGATCAGTTCGGTGAGGTCGAAGTCGGTCAGGGCATCACCGGAGATGACGAGGAAGGCATCGTCCTTCAACGCCTCTTCGGCGTTCTTGACGCTTCCGGCGGTACCGAGTGGCTTCTCCTCATTGGCATACGAGAGCTCCATGCCGAGCTCTTCGCCGTCACCGAAGTAGTTCTTGACCAGCGAGGCCAGGAACTGCACGGTGACTACGGTCTCATTGAGTCCATGCCTTTTGAGCAGCCTGAGCACGTGCTCCATGATCGGTCGATTGACCACGGGCAACAGTGGCTTGGGCATGCTTGAGGTCATGGGGCGAAGGCGTGTGCCTTCGCCTCCGGCCATCACGACGGCCTTCATGTCGGAAGCGTCCTCCTCTGCGAGACGACGGTCTAGCCGACTTCACCAGTCCACATTGTCCCGCACTTTTGCGCAACGGGCCATCGAGCGACTGTTACCGCTCAATCGGCAAGGTCAGTCGGCCATGGCGTCCGCACGCAACAGGCGGCGGACTTGTACCACGTAGAGGACTCCTGCCCACCAGTAGAGCGTTGTACCCCATCCTGCGAACGCCCATCCGAAAATAGCTGCGAGTGAGGTGAGCCATCCACTTCCGTCACTGAGCAGCAGCAACGGGAACGCGTACATCAAGTTGAACGTAGCGGCCTTGCCCAGGAAGTTCACCTGCAGCGGCGGATAACCGTGCCGCCTGAGGATGCCCACCACCACCAGCAGGACCAGCTCTCGCGCCAGCAGTAGAGCGGTCAACCAGATTGGCAGAATCTCGCGCCAGGTGAGTCCGACGAGAGTCGAGAGAATGTAGAGCCGGTCCGCGGCGGGATCAAGGAGCCGGCCAAGACTGCTGATCTGGTTCCAACGTCGCGCGAGCTTGCCGTCCAGGTAGTCACTGACCCCGCTCAGCATCAGCACCAGAAGCGCCCAGCCGTCACTCTTGGGGCCACCGAACTCGGGCCTGAGGATCAACCACAGGAAGACGGGTACGCCGACCAGGCGCGCCATGCTGAGGATGTTCGGGATGGTGAGCACCCGCTCTGTCTGGACGCGGGTCTCCTGGACCTCCACCCGGGGGCCTCCTGTGGGAAAACGTGCCAACGATGCCCCCTGACCTTACCCCAACGCAAAAAAGCTCTGGCTCTTGGGCGGCATGCCCAAGAGCCAGAGCTCTAAAAGGAGTTCGGCGGTGTCCTACTCTCCCACAGGGTCCCCCCTGCAGTACCATCGGCGCTGTAAGGCTTAGCTTCCGGGTTCGGAATGTAACC
>NZ_JBHXME010000209.1:0-16786 GCF_042721125.1 Streptomyces sp. NPDC058469 | reverse complement strand
GCCGGGCCGCCTCGGGAGCCGTCGCGTCGAGCAGCGTCTCGATCAACTCCGGGTCGTCGGCCGGAACCCGGCCCCGGGTGCGATCGAGCACGAGCCGCACGGCGCCGGCCGCCCGCTCCAGGATCACCGCGTCGACGACACTGGGCGCGGCCTGCGCCGTACGCTCCAGCCAGAGCGCGGAAACCCCGCCCGGCGTCAGCGCGGCGGACGGCCACGCGGGATCCGGCGGCGACGCGCTGTCCCTGCGCGTACCGTCCGCCTCGACGCGCACCCGAACCCGCCGTTCGGCGTCGACCAGCCGCGCGGCACACCCGGCCAGCACCGCCGCCCCACGCACCAGCGCCTCAAGCCCGGCCCGCGACTCGGCGAGCCGATCGAAGTAACCGATGACCCGCACGGCGGCACCGGCGTCCGGATCCAGCGCGGTCAGTCGCCCGGCCAGCTCTTTCATAAGCCCATGGTGCGCCATGGAACGGTCGGAGAGGAGTGACGGGACGCGGCTACCGCGAACCGGCCGCCCCCGGAGCGACCGAGGAACTTCGACAGTGTGCCGCTCACGCACGGCACGCCGGTGTCACCGCGGCCGTACGCTCACGCCGCCAGCAGCCGCCTTAGCCAACTCACATGCGCCGCCCGAGCCGCCTGCGAGACCGCCGCCTGTGGGGCGAAGCCGTCGAAGCCGTGGAAGCCGCCCGGCCAGACGTGGAGTTCGGCGATGCCGCCCGCCTGCCAGAGGCGGGACGCGTAGGTGACGACCTCGTCGCGGAAGGTTTCCGCCGAGCCGACGTCCAGGAAGGCCGGGGGCAGACCGGTGAGGTCCTCCGCGCGGGCCGGTGCCGCGTACGGCGGGACGTCGGTGGTGCCGCGGCGGTCGCCGAGGAGGGCGGTCCAGCCGGTTTCGTTGGCCGTGCGGTCCCAGACGCCGACGCCGGCCATCTGGTGCGCGGACGGGGTGTCGTTGCGGTCGTCGAGCATTGGGCACAGCAGTAGCTGCCCGATCGGTTGCGGGCCGCCGCGGTCCCGCGTGAGCAGGGCCAGCGCGGCGGACAGCCCGCCGCCGGCGCTCGCGCCCATGACGACGATCCGCTCCGGATCGCCGCCGATCTCCTTCGCGTGCTCCGCCGTCCACAGCAGACCGGCGTACACGTCCTCGATCGGCGCCGGATGCGGATGCTCGGGCGCCAGCCGGTATTCCACCGACACCACCACCGCGTCCAGTTCCCGCGCGTAGTCCAGCGCCCCGGTCACTCCGACCCGGTTGTCGCCGAGCACCATCCCGCCGCCGTGCACGTGATAGATGACGGGCAGCGCCCCTGCCGTCGCCGGCGCGGTCGGACGGCAGATCAGCAGCGAGATCGCGGGGTCGCCGGCCGGTCCCGGCACCTCCCGGTCCTCGATGGCGAAGGCCCCGTCCAGGGTCAGGTCCATCTGCATCGACTGCGTGATCGCCGGGCCCCGGCGGATCTCGTCGATGTCCTCCAACGTCATCCCGGGCGACATGAACTCCTTGATCAACTCCAGCGCCGCGGCGAGTTCGGGATCGAACGGGGGCGGGGGTGGGACAGACGTCATGCGCTTCTCCTGACGCTGGGCGCGGCGGCTCGTACGGCCATACTCCGCGCACCTACCCCCGATCCGTCCTCCGCCGTCCGGCGGAGCCTCCCCGCCGTCCGGCGGGTGCCTTGTCGGGATGTGACCTGTTGTTCACCCGCGGGACGTGGAAGGGATTCCTACGACGACAACGATGTCCAAACCCCCACGGACCATCCCATGTAGCGCCCGCTCGCCCCATGCGCCACCCCCGCACCAGGAGCACCACCTGTGAACGTCTCCCTGACCGTCTGGCTGCTGACGATCGCCGCCCTGTGCGCCCTCGTCGGCGTCGACTTCCTCATCGGCCGCAAACCCCACGACGTCTCCGTCAAGGAAGCCGGCGTCTGGACCGTGGTCTGGGTCGTCCTGGCCTGCCTGTTCGGACTCGGGCTGTTCTTCTACGGCGGGAGCGGACCGACCGGGGAGTTCTTCGCCGGGTACATCACCGAGAAGTCCCTGAGCGTCGACAACCTCTTCGTCTTCGTGCTGATCATGGGCAAGTTCGCGGTGCCGTCCCAGTACCAGCAACGGGTGCTCATGGTCGGGGTCCTTGTCGCCCTGGTGCTGCGCGCCGGCTTCATCGCGGCCGGCGCCGCGATCATCTCCACGTTCTCGTGGGTGTTCTACATCTTCGGCGCGTTCCTCATCTGGACCGCCTGGAAGCTCGTCCAGGACGCCCGCAAGGGCGGACACGAGGAGGAGTACGAGGAGAACAAGCTCCTCAAGATCGCCGAGCGCCGCTTCGGCGTGGCCGACCGCTACCACGGCACCAAGCTGTTCATCACGGAGAACGGCAAGCGCATGATGACGCCGATGCTGGTCGTGATGCTCGCCATCGGCTCCACCGACGTGCTTTTCGCGCTCGACTCCATCCCCGCGATCTACGGCCTCACCCAGGACCCGTACATCGTGTTCACGGCCAACGCCTTCGCCCTGATGGGCCTGCGCCAGCTGTACTTCCTCATCGGCGGCCTGCTGAAGAAACTCGTCCACCTCAGCTACGGCCTGTCGATCATCCTCGGCTTCATCGGCGTCAAACTGGTGCTGCACGCCCTGCACGAGTCCGGCGTGCACGTCCCGCAGATCTCCATCCCCTTCTCCCTCGGCTTCATCGTGCTGGTCCTGGCGGTGACCACGTTCACCAGCCTGCGGGCCACGAGGACGCGGGGCGCGGAACCCGCCGTCAAGTCGTAGGCGTGGAGCTTGACTTCGAGAGCGCTCGAAGACCTACCGTCACGAGGGACGGTGAAGGTCCGGGTGGACTGTGAAGTGGACTGTGAAAGGGAGTCGGGCATGCGGGTCGGCGTACACATCAACCGGTTCAACCATCCCGGAGGGCCGGCGGCGGTCGGGCCCGAGCTGGCCTCGGCGGGCGCCGCGGCCGAGGCGGCGGGCGTCAGCTGGCTCTCGGTGATGGACCACTACTTCCAGATGGAGTTCAACGGCGGCGCCGAGGACGCCATGCTGGAGGCCTACACGACGCTGGGTTTCCTGGCCGGCAACACCTCCACGGTCCGCCTCGGCGCGCTGGTGACCGGTGTGACGTACCGGAATCCCGGGCTGCTCGCGAAGATCGCCACCACGCTCGACGTACTGTCCGGCGGCCGGGCCACACTGGGCATCGGGGCGGCCTGGTACGACCGTGAGCACCACGGTCTCGGCGTGCACTACCCGCCGGTCGCGGAGCGTTTCGAGCGGCTGGAGGAGACCCTGCGGATCTGTCTGCAGATGTGGGACCCGGAGGCTAACGGTCCCTTCGAGGGCAAGCACTACCAGCTCGCCGAGACCCTGTGCGTGCCCGCGCCGGTCAGCAGCCCGCACCCCGAGATCATGATCGGCGGCGGCGGGGAGAAGAAGACCCTCCGGCTGGTCGCCCAGTACGCCGACGCCTGCAACCTGATCGTGTCGACGCCGGACGAGCTGCGGCACAAGCTCGACGTGCTGCGCGGTCACTGCGACAACCTGGGGCGCGACTACGACCGTATCCGCAAGACGATCGTCCACACCGGCGAGTCGGTCACCACGGGAGACGTCGACGCCTTCCTGCGGGAGATCAACGGCTTCACGAAGCTCGGCGTCGACACGGTGATCCTGGGCCCGCGCACGGGCGAACCGGCCGAGTGGATCGAGCGGTTCGTGGCCCCGGCGGTGCCGCGCCTGGCCGAACTGGACTGACGGGCCGCGCAACGAAACATGAAGGGGCCGGAGTCCGTGTGGACTCCGGCCCCTTGACGTGGGTGCCCGGATCAGGCGGCGACGGCCTCGCCCGCGTGGCCGTGCAGCTGGGTGATGACCTCGGTCAGCTGGGCGGCGACCTCGGCGTCGTCGGCCGGGTGGGTCTCGGCGAAGCGGGTCACGGAACCGGGGATCGAGAGCTTGATCTCCTCGATGACCTTGCCGCCGGCGATGCCCACGGCCTTGCGGGTCTCGTCCTGCGCCCACACGCCGCCGAACTGGCCGTAGGCGGTGCCGACCACGACGACGGGCTTGCCGCCGAAGCCGCTGGCGCCGTAGGGGCGGGACAGCCAGTCGATGGCGTTCTTCAGGACGGCCGGGATGGTGCCGTTGTACTCGGGGGAGAAGAAGAGGAACGCGTCCGCGGAACCGGCGGCCGCGCGGAGCTTGGCGGCGGCGGCCGGAACGTCGCCCTCGACGTCGATGTCCTCGTTGTAGAAGGGGATCTCGGCGAGACCCTCGAAGATCTCGATGTCGGCGCCCTCGGGCGCGAACTTCACGGCGGCCTCGGCGAGCTGGCGGTTGTGCGAGCCGGCACGCAGGCTGCCGACGAGCGCGAGGATACGAACAGACATGGGGACTCCAAGAGGGGGGCTGAAACACTGCCGTAACGATCCGGACCGAGGTCCGCTTAAAAGTTGTACCAGGCTAAACGGACCGCGGTCCAGTTTTCTTCCCGGTGCTTTACGCTGTCTTCATGTCCAGCGCCCTGCCACCCTTTCCGAAGCCCGAGGAGTCCATGGGCGAACCCCAGTTGCTGGAGGTCCGCTCCTACGCCGACGAGCCCTGCCTGCGTGCGGACGCGGCCCGCAACCGCGCCAAGCTGCTGGAGGCCGCCGCCCGGCTGATCGCCGAGCACGGGGTGGCCGGCGTCACCATGGAGGCCGTCGCCGCGGCGGCCCAGGTCGGCAAGGGAACCGTCTTCCGCCGCTTCGGCGACCGCACCGGCCTGCTGATGGCGCTGCTGGACCACTCCGCGCAGACACTCCAGGCCGACTTCCTCGGCGGCCCGCCGCCGCTGGGCCCCGGAGCCCCGCCGGTCGAGCGGTTGCGGGCGTTCGGTGTGGCGGTGCTGTACCGCTCGGCCGAACAGCTCGACCTGCAACTCGCCGCCCAGCCGGAGCCCACCCGCCGGTTCGCCCACTCCGCGCTCCGGGCGTTGCGCACCCACGTCATGATGCTGCTGCGGCAGATCCTGCCGGGCGCCGACTGCGAGTTGCTCTCCCACACACTCATGGCGTATCTCGACCCCGCCCTGATCAACCATCTGACCAGGCAGTGCGGGATGCCCATGGAACGGCTGGAGGCCGGCTGGACCGACCTCGTCGCGCGCGTGACGTGTACGCCGCCGCCCTGCTGAGTCCGGCTCAGCCGTGGGCGGCGAACATGTCGAGGATGCCCTGCGGGGCGTCGTCGCGGAACAGCAGGATCCCGTTCGCGGCCGAGTCCGCCGCCGACTCCTCGCTGCGCGGGAACAGCTTCGCCTCGTAGGCGGCCAGCGCGGCCTCGGTGTCGCCCGGGTGCGCGGCCAGCGCCTGGCCCAGTTCGGCCCCGTCGAGCATGGCCAGGTTGGCGCCCACGCCCGCGAACGGCGACATCAGATGGGCCGCGTCGCCCAGCAGCGTGACGCCGGGCACCCGCTCCCAGCGGTGTCCGATCGGCAGGGCGTGGATCTGCCGCGGGGTCAGCGGCCCGTCGGCGTCGGCGAGCAGCGCCCGCAGGCTCTTGTCCCAGTCCGCGAAGTGCTCCAGGGTGTACGCCTTCGCCGCCTCGGTGTCCGTGAAGTCGACGGTGCCGAGCGCGTCCTCGGGGACGGCGAGCGCCACGTAGATGTGCAGGCTGCCGTCGGTTTCGCGGTGGGCCAGGAAGCCCTTGCCCGCGCCGAGCGCCATCATCATGCCGCCGCCGACGACCTCGGCGCTCACGGGATGCCGTACGTCGGCGTCCGGCAGGTCCACCTCGACGAACGAGATGCCGACGTACGCGGGCCGCGCGTCCGAGAGCAGAGGCCGCACCCTGGACCAGGCACCGTCCGCGCCGATCAGCAGATCGGTGGTGAAGGAGGTGCCGTCCGCGAGCGTCACCTCGTGCCGGCCGCCGTCGAGCGGGCGGGCGCCGGTGACCTTCGCGCCCCAGCGGACGGTGCCCTCGGGCAGGGAGTTGAGCAGCAGGTCGCGCAGCTGGCCGCGGTCGACCTCGGGGCGCCCGCCGGTGCCGTCGTCGGGGTCGTTCAGAAGGACTGTCGCGGCCCGGTCGAGGACGCGCGTCGCCTCACCGCCCGGGTGGACCAGCGCCCGGAACTGCTCGTGCAGGCCCGCCGCGCGCAGCGCCGGCTGGCCCGAGTCCTCGTGGATGTCGAGCATGCCGCCCTGGGTGCGCGCGGCGGGGGAGGTGTCCAGGTCGAGGACGGCGGCCTCGATGCCGTGCACGTGCAGGACCCGGGCGAGCGTGAGCCCGCCGAGTCCGCCGCCGACGATCGCGATGGGGTGGTGGGGGGTGGTCATGACGGTCCTCCTTGAAGTGGGCGCGAAACAGAGTCAGTTGGGGACGGCTGTCCGCTCGATGCCGGTGATCAGTGCCTGGAACCGCCACGACAGGCGGGCCTCGTGCGCCCCGGCGAGCAGGTCGCCGGAGCGCGCCGCGATGTGCGGGTGGGTCCGGTCGGACACGGTGCGCAGGGCGTCGGTCAGGGCGTCCCAGTCCTCCTGGCTGGCGTCCTCGGCCGAGTGCTCTGCCGCCGTCGCGGTGGCCTGCTGGAGCAGCAGGTCCACGCCCCACGCGGCCTGCGCCGGCGGTACGCCGCCCTCGTCGAGCAGGGCGAGCAGGGTCTCGATCAGGTTCAGGTAGTGCGGGCCGCTGGGCCAGGCTGTCAGCGCCGAACGGGCGAGGCTCGGGTGCTCGAAGAGCATCCAGGTGTACGCCGTGAGCACCCGCTCGACGCGCTCGCGCCAGGAACCCCCGGTGGGCGCCGGACCGATCGTGCCGAGCAGCTCGTCCAGGACCGCCGCGTGCAGCTCCGCGGTGTTGCGGACGTACACGTACAACGAGGCCGGACCGGTGTCGAGCTCCTGGGCCAGGCGCCGCATGGTGACCTTCTTCAGACCCTCGGCACGCAGCACCGCCACGGCGGCGGCGACGATGCCCTCCCTGCTCAGGGCGGGTTTCGCCGGCCGTTCACGGCGGCTGCGCGGGGTCTCGGGGCGAGCTGTCATGCTTCCAAGGTAACGAACATGTTCGCTCCGAACAAGTTTGTGACGAACGCGTTCGTAAAATACCGGACCATGCTGTCCTCGTGACGGCCGTTCCCCCGCCGCACTCTCCGGCCCCGGCTTCTGCCAAGATGCCGTACGTCATGGTGCAGATACCGAAAACGCCCGCAGCCCCGTCGCCCGCACCGCGCTCCGTGCCCACGAGCGCCGATGTGGCCCGCCTGGCCGGCGTCTCACGCGCGACCGTCTCCTACGTCCTGAACAACACCAGTGCCGTACGGATCAGCGAGCCCACCCGCCGCCGTGTCCACGAGGCCGCCAAGGAACTCGGGTACGTCCCGCACGCGGCGGCCCGCAGTCTGCGCGCCGGGCACAGCCGCATGGTGTTGATGCCGGCGCCGACCGTCCCGGTGGGACTGCTCTACAGCCAGTTCATCAACGAACTCCAGTGGGCGCTCAGCCGTCTCGACTACACGGTCGTCCAGCACGGCTCCGTCGGGCTGCACGGCGACGAGGCCGCCCGCGCCTGGGCCGAACTCCGCCCGGTGGCCGTCCTCGTGCCCGGCGCCGGACTCGGCCCGCAGGGCGTCGCCGTCCTCAAACGCTCCGGCGCACGGGCCGTCCTCACGCTCGGCCCCGAGAAGGTCGAGGGCGCACACGCCCTCCTCCTGGACCACGAGGCCGTCGGCCACCACGCCGGCACGCATCTGTACGGCCGCGGCAGGCGCCGGATCGGTGTGGTCGTACCCGAGGAACCCGGCCTGGAGGCCTTCTCCCGCCCCCGCCTCGCAGGCGTGCGCCGTGCCTTGCTCGACACGGACGCGACGGCGACCGAACTCCCGCTCGCCTACAGCGAGGAGAGTGCCGCCCGGACCGCCGCACGCTGGCGCGCTCTCGGCCTCGACGCGGTGTTCACGTACAACGACGAGTACGCGATGCTGCTGATGCGCGCCCTCCAGGACGAAGGCATCCGCATCCCCGAGGACACGGCCGTGATCGGCGCCGACGACCTCATGATCGGCCGGCTGCTGCGCCCGCGCCTGAGTACCGTCCACATCCAGTTGCCCTCCGGCCGCGGCCTCGCCGAACTGGTCGACAGCGCGGTACGCCACCCCGGCGGCATCCCCGGCACGCACGAACTGCTCGGCGCCTCGGTGGTGCACCGCGACTCCAGCTGACCCGGCTCCGACGACCGCGCCCGGGGCGATCCGGCCGTACGCGACTAGGATGTTGCACGCTCAACCAGACGGGATGCGACCGGTCACCGGGCGCGGCTCGCACGTCTGTGCCGGATCACCGCATCCCGTCGCGTGGCCGCCGAACAGGCCGCGCACACAAGGGACTCGCGCTGCCGGTGTGGGTCCCTCCGGTGACGGATGGGAGAACCACCATGCCTCTGCTCGACGCCAAGACCTGGCAGCCCCGCCCCTTGTCGGGCCCCGAGTACCCGGTCACCGAGCCCGCCACCGGCGACACGCTCGGCACCGTCACGCTCGCCGCCGCCGAGGACGTACGACCGGCCGTCCAGGCGGCCCGTACCGCACAGGCGGAGTGGGCGCGCGTCCCGCACTTCGTTCGGGCCGGTGTGCTGCGCAAGGCCGGAGACCTGTTCGCCGCGCACGCCGAGGAGCTGCGCGAGTGGATCGTGCGGGAGTCCGGGTCGATCCCCGGCAAGGCGGACTTCGAACTGCACGTCGCCGCCCAGGAATGCTACGAGGCCGCCGCGCTCGCCTCCCGCCCCGCCGGGCAGGTCCTCCCCACGGAGGCGCCCCGGCTGTCGTACACCCGGCGCATCCCGGTCGGAGTCGTCGGCGTGATCGCGCCGTTCAACGCCCCGCTGATCCTCTCCATCCGCTCGGTCGCCCCCGCGCTCGCGCTCGGCAACGCGGTCGTCCTGAAGCCGGACCCGCGCACGGCGGTCTGCGGGGGACTGTCCCTCGCGGCGGTCTTCGCGGAGGCGGGCCTGCCCGACGAGTTGCTGCGGATCCTGCCCGGTGGAGCGGACGTGGGAGCGGCGCTGGTCGCCGATCCGCAGGTGCCCGTGATCTCCTTCACCGGCTCAACCGCCGCCGGACGCGCGGTCGGTGAGGCGGCGGGGCGTCATCTCAAGCGCGCACACCTGGAGTTGGGCGGGAACTCGGCCCTGATCGTGCTCGCGGACGCCGACTTGGACGCGGTGATCTCGACGGCGGCCTGGGGCTCGTTCTTCCACCAGGGCCAGATCTGCATGACGACCGGCCGCCATCTCGTCCACGAGTCGCTCTACGAGGAGTACGTCGAACGCCTCGCCGCCAAGGCCGACTCGCTCGCGGTGGGAGACCCGCACCGCGCGCAGGTCCACCTCGGCCCGATCATCGACGGCGCCCAACTGGCCAAGATCCACGGCCTGGTGGAGGCCAGCACGGCACGTGGCGCCAGGCTGGCGGCCGGTGGCACCCACGAGGATCTCTTCTACCGGCCGACCGTCCTCGCCGGCGTCGACGACGACACCCCCGCCTACGCGGAGGAGGTCTTCGGCCCGGTGGCGCCGGTACGGTCCTTCGCCACCGCCGACGAGGCGGCGGCGCTGGCCGCGGCGGGGCCGTACGGCCTGTCGCTCGGGATCGTCACGCGCGACAGCGCTCGCGGCCTGGACCTGGCGGAACGCATCCCGACCGGGATCGTCCACATCAACGACCAGACCGTGAACGACGAGGCCGTGGCCCCCTTCGGCGGGGTCGCCTCGTCCGGCACCGGCGCCCGCTTCGGCGGCGAGGCCAACCTGGAGGCCTTCACCGACGTGCGCTGGACGACGGTGCGCGGAGACGTGGCGTCGTACCCCTTCTGAAAAGGGATGTCTCCAAAAGGGGCGGTGCTTACTGCCCGTTCTGCTCGGCCTGCTCCTGCTGCTCGGCGACCGACTTGCGGACCTCGTCCATGTCGAGCTTGCGGGCCTGGCCGATGACGTCCGTCAGGGCGGCCTCCGGCAGGGAGCCGGGCTGGGCGAACACGGCGACGCGGTCTCGGACGATCATCAGCGTGGGGATCGACTGGATGCCGAAGGCCTGGGCCAGCTCGGGCTGGGCCTCGGTGTCGATCTTGCCGAAGACGAGGTCCGGGTTCTCGTCGGCCGCCTTCTCGTAGACCGGGGCGAACTGACGGCAGGGCCCGCACCAGGACGCCCAGAAGTCGATCAGGACGAAGTCGTTGTCCGTGACCGTCTGGTCGAAGTTGTCCTTGGTGAGCTCCACGGTGCTGCTCATGACGTGATTCCCTCTTCTCGGTGTGGGGGCGAAGCCGTCCCGGACAACACGGTCGTCCGGTCCCGTTATTCCGCGCCCCTACCCGTGTGGCCTCAGCGCACACCACCCAGCAGACTGGCCCCATGACGGAAACGGAATCCATCGCGTACGACGTCGTGGTGCTCGGGGCCGGGCCCGTGGGGGAGAACGTCGCCGACCGCACCCGTGCGGCCGGTCTCTCCACCGCGATCGTGGAGAGCGAACTGGTCGGCGGCGAGTGCTCGTACTGGGCGTGCATGCCCAGCAAGGCCCTGCTGCGCCCGGTCATCGCCCGCGCCGACGCCCGCCGCGTGCCCGGCCTCGGCCACCTCGTCCAAGGGCCCCTCGACACCGCCGCGGTGCTCGCCCACCGCGACTACGAGGCCTCGGGCTGGAAGGACGACGGCCAGGTCCAATGGCTCGACGGCATCGGCGCCGACCTCTACCGCGGCCAGGGCCGACTCGACGGCCCCCGCAAGGTGACGGTGACGGGCCCCGACGGCGTACGGCACGTCCTCACGGCCCGGCACGCCGTAGCGGTCTGCACCGGCACCCGCGCCCTCCTCCCCGACCTGCCCGCACTCGCCGACGTCAAGCCGTGGACCAGCCGCGAGGCCACCAGCGCCAAGGCCGCGCCCGGCCGGCTGATCGTGGTCGGCGGCGGGGTCGTCGCCGTCGAGATGGCCACCGCCTGGCAGGCCCTCGGCTCCCGCGTCACCCTCCTCGTCCGCGGCAAGGGCCTGCTGCCCCGCATGGAGCCCTTCGCCGGCGAACTGGTCGCCGACGCGCTCACCGAGGCGGGCGTCGACCTGCGCACGGGTACGTCCGTCACGGCGGTGACGCGCGAGAACGGCACCGTCGTCGCCGTCACCGACAGCGGCGACCGCGTCGAGGCCGACGAGATCCTCTTCGCCACCGGACGCGCCCCGCAGACCGACGACATCGGCCTCGACACGATCGGCCTGGAACCGGGCTCCTGGCTGTCGGTGGACGACACCCTGCGTGTCCCGGACAACCACTGGCTGTACGCGGTCGGCGACGTCAACCACCGCGCCCTCCTCACCCACCAGGGCAAGTACCAGGCACGCATCGCGGGCGCCGCGATCGCCGCCCGCGCCTCCGGCGTACCACTGCTGGAGACCGACCCGTGGGGCGCCCACGCGGCCACCGCCGACCACGACGCCGTACCCCAGGTCGTCTTCACCGACCCGGAGGCGGCCTCCGTCGGCCTCTCCCTCGCCGAGGCCGAACAGGCCGGCCACCGTGTCCGCGCGGTCGACGTCGAGCTCTCCTCGGTAGCCGGCGCCGGCCTCTACGCCGACGGCTACCGGGGCCGCGCCCGCATGATCGTCGACCTCGACGACGAGATCCTGCGCGGCGTGACCTTCGTGGGCCCCGGCGTAGGCGAACTGATCCACTCGGCGACGATCGCGGTAGCCGGCCAGGTCCCGATCAGCCGCCTGTGGCACGCGGTCCCGTCGTACCCGACGATCAGCGAGGTATGGCTGCGCCTGCTGGAGGCCTACCGCGGCTGACCCCGCCCGACCGACTCGCCAGGGCTGAACACCCCTGACTTCCCCGGTCGGTTGGAAGCCGATTGATCCCCTACGGCTGATTTCCTACGGCAGCTCGAAGCCGAGCGCAGCCGATGCCGCATCCGGTGTCGGCTGCGCCCAGCGCTCCGCCATCGCCTCGTTGGACGACAGCGAGCGCAACTCGGCCCGGTCCAGGTAGAGCATGCCGTCGAGGTGGTCCGTCTCGTGCTGGACGATCCGCGCGGGCCACCCGCTGAACACCTCGTCCACCGGCCGCCCGTGCTCGTCCTGCCCGGTCAGCCGCACCGAGGCGTGCCGCGCGACCACCGCCTGCCAGCCCGGCACGCTCAGACACCCCTCGAAGAACGCGGCCCGACTGTCGCCGACGGGCTCGTACGAGGGATTGACCAGCACCCGGAACGGCTGCGGCACCCGCCCGCGCACCACCCGCACCTCGTCCGGCACCGGCGCCGGATCCTCGATCACCGCGATCCGCAGCCCCACCCCGACCTGCGGGGCCGCGACGCCCACCCCCGGCGCCGCGTGCATCGTCACGCGCAGCGCCTCGACGAACCGGGCCAGCAGAGCGGGCTCCAACTGCCCGTCGAACGGCTCGATACCGCGCCTGAGCACCGGGTCACCGGCCGAGACGATGGGCAACGGGCCGCCGACGGCGAGGAGTTCCTCGACCCGGTCGGCCAGGGGTACGCGATCACTGGGAAGTGCCATCGCGCCAGGATGCCATGGCCCCCGCCGCCACCCGATGTGACCCACACCACGCGTATCCACGGGAACTCGCGGCCTTCACGCCCCGACTACTGGACCGCTACGGCTACGACACCTCACCCGCTCGATTCCGCGCACCCGTCCCCCTCCTCCTCCTCGTCCCCGTCCCCGTCCCTCTCCTCCTCGCCCCCGGAGCAGCCCGCCCATGTCCACCGCTCCCTCGACCAGCACGGCCGAGGCCCCGCAAGAGCCGGCCCCGGCACCGTCCCCCAGCCGCTGGGCCCCGCTGCGCCCCCTGGTCCTGCGTCTGCACTTCTACGCCGGAGTGCTAGTCGCCCCGTTCCTGCTCGTCGCCGCCACCACCGGCTTCCTGTACGCCGGTGCCTTCCAGGCCGAACGGATCGTGTACGCCCATGAGTTGACCGTCTCCGTGGGCGACCGTGAACTGCCGATATCGCAACAGGTGACCGCCGCCCGCACGGCGCACCCCGAGGGAACGGTCTCGGCGGTCCGACCCGCCCCGGAGGCCGGCGCCACCACCCGCGTGCTGCTCTCCGGCGTCAAGGGCATCGCCGCCGACCACACCCTCGCGGTGTTCGTCGACCCGTACACCGGGAAGGTCCGCGGCGCGCTCGAACAGTACGGTTCGACCGGCGCGCTCCCGCTGCGCACCTGGATCGACGAACTCCACCGCGACCTCCACCTCGGTCAAACCGGCCGTCTCTACAGCGAGTTGGCCGCGAGCTGGCTGTGGGTCATCGCGGGTGGCGGCCTGGTGCTGTGGTTCTCCCGGCGCCGCGCCCTGCGCAAGGTGCGCGGCACGAGCGGACGGCGCCGCACCCTCGGCCTGCACGGCACGGTGGGTGTCTGGGCCGCCGTAGGTTTCATCTTCCTGTCGGCGACCGGACTGACCTGGTCGACGTACGCCGGCGCCAACATCGACCAACTCCGCACCTCCCTGGGCCAGTCCACCCCTTCGGTGTCGGCCGCGGCGGGCGGCGAGCACGCGGGCCACGGCGGCTCCACCGCGACCGGCGACGCCCAACACGGCGTAGGACTCGACAAGATCCTCGCCGCCGCGCGCGCCGAGGGACTCGGCAACCCCGTCGAGATCGTCCCGCCCGCCGACGCCGACTCGGCGTACGTCGTCAGGCAGGTCCAGCGCAGCTGGCCCGAGAAGCAGGATGCCGTCGCCGTCGACCCCACCACCGGCAAGGTGACCGACGAACTCCGTTTCACCGACTACCCGTTGCTCGCCAAGCTGACCCGCTGGGGCATCGACCTGCACACCGGCGTCCTCTTCGGCCTCGTGAACCAAATAGCCCTGATGCTGCTCGCCGGCTCCCTGATCCTGCTGATCGTGTGGGGCTACCGCATGTGGTGGCAGCGCGGCCGAGGCTCCTCCTTCGGCCGCCCGATCCCGCGCGGCGCCTGGGCCCAGATGCCCCCGCTGCTCCTCGTCCCGTGTCTGGCGGCGATCGCCGTACTCGGCTACTTCGTACCGCTGTTGGGCATCCCGCTGGCCGCGTTCATCGCCGTGGACGTGGTGCTGGGCGAGATCGCGCACCGGCGGGGCGGCCGGACGTACGCGAAGTAGCGAGGCGCGCGAAGGGGCCCGGTTCCAGACCGGAACCGGGCCCCTTCGCTGCGTGTTGCCGTGTCTCAGACCCGCTCGAAGTCACCCGCGAGCGCCGAGGCGATCCGCAGATGCGAACCGGCCTCCTCGTGCCGCCCCTGGCGCTCCAGGGTGCGGCCCAGCATCAGCCGCGCGTAGTGCTCCACCGGGTCACGCTCGACGAGGACGCGCAACTCGGCTTCGGCGCGCCGCAGTTGGGCCGAGTGGTAGTAGGAGCGCGCCAGCAGCAGGCGCGGCCCGGTCTGCTCGGGCACCTCCTCGACCAGCCCGCCCAACACCCGCGCCGCCGCGGCGTAGTCCTTGGCGTCGAAGAACATCTGCGCGCGCTCCCAGCGCTCCGCCGGTGTTCCGTGGTCGTAGTACGTCATGTCCACTTGACCTCCTTCGACCTGCACAACGGACCATGTTGGTTGAATATTCCACTACCTGTGTGGCCGCCTTGCTCACCTCGCTACGGCGGCCAGCTCCGCGTTCGCCCGCTCGGTGACCAGGGTCAGCACGCGGCCGGTGGCCAGCAGGTCCTCCTCGGGAATGTCGCCCCAGATCCTGGCGGTCGTCCCGCTCGTCTCGTTCGTGATCCGTTCGTACAGGGCCCGGCCCGCGTCCGTGATCCGCACCTCGGACGCGTCCGTCGCGACCAGTCCGGCCGCGATCAGTTCATCGATGGTGCTCTGGACGGAGTCCTCGTCGGCCTTCAGGGCCGCGACGGTGTCCGCGGCGAGCCGGCCGCGGTCGACGGGCCCGGCGGCGAGAACGACCGGCCGCAGGACGATCTGCTGCTGGAAGTCGAGGCCGTGGCGGGTGAGGACGCTCTCCAGGACGGCGCGGGCGGCGTAGTGGGCCAGGCCGAGCATGCGGGCGTCCGCGGGGGTCGTGGTGATGGTCATGACTGCTCCTTCTCGTGCTCACTGGCATGGTCGAGGGGTGTGTCGAGCAGGGTCGTCAGGTCCCGGCTGAACTCCCGGGCCCGTGGGCTGTCGAGACCGCCGAGCGGCTCAAGCAACTGCTCCAGGAGTCCGTGGACGACCTTGATCGCCCGCTGGGTCACCTCGCGGCCCTGCTCGGTGAGGGCCAGCTGGACCGCGCGGGGGTCCCGGGGGTCCCGGGTGCGCTCGACGAGGCCTGCGGACTCCAGGGCGCGGGCCAGCTTCGAGACGTAGAGGGCTTCGAGGCCGGTGTGGTCGGCGAGGTGACGCTGGCTTGGGCGCAGTCCGGAGCGCTGCATGCCGTACAGCGACGCCACCAGGGAGTACTGCGCATGGGTCAGTCCCAGGGGTGCCACCGCGCGGTCGACCGCCACGCGCCACTTCATCGACAGTCGCCAGACCAGGAAACCGGGCGTCGCGCCCTTGGATGCCGTACTCATGGCCGATACTGTACATGGCTACTATGTCCATGGCTACTATTTTTCCGATGGGAGGGCGTCGGGCGGGCGGCAAGAGGAGGCGGGGGAGATGGCGCCGGCGAGGGGTTGACGGACTGACGTAACGGCCTCGGCGGGTCTAGGTTGTCGCCATGAGCAATCTTGATCGCGAAGCGGTTCCGGCCCTGTGCGGCGGCCGCGGTTTCGTGGTGGCGGAGCCCGTCCGTGAACTCCTCAGCCCGCGCCGGGTGCAGCTCGGCGAGTCCACCGAAGTCCGCCGGCTGCTGCCCAACCTGGGCCGCCGCATGGTCGGCGCGTGGTGCTTCGTGGATCACTACGGTCCTGACGACATCGCCGACGAGCCCGGTATGCAGGTGCCCCCGCACCCCCACATGGGCCTGCAGACGGTGAGCTGGCTGCACGAGGGTGAGGTGCTGCACCGCGACTCGACCGGCAGCGTCGCGACGATCCGCCCGCGCGAACTGGGCCTCATGACCTCCGGCCGCGCGATCAGCCACGCCGAGCAGAGCCCCAAGCCGCACGCCCGCCTCCTGCACGGCGCGCAGCTCTGGGTCGCCCTCCCCGACAGCGACCGTCACGTCGACCCGCACTTCGAGCACCACGCCGAACTGCCGGTCGTCACGGCGCCGGGCCTGCGCGCCACGATCGTCCTCGGCGACGTCGACGGCGCGGCCTCGCCCGGCACGACGTACACCCCGATCGTCGGCGCGGACCTGGCCCTCGCCGCCGGCGCGGACGTACGCCTGCCACTGGAACCGGACTTCGAGTACGCCGTCCTGGCCATGTCCGGCGAGGCCCACGTCGACGGCGTCCCGGTCCTCCCGGGCTCGATGCTCTACCTCGGCTGCGGCCGCACCGAACTCCCGCTGCGCGCCGCGTCGGACGCGGGCCTGATGCTGCTGGGAGGCGAGCCGTTCGACGAGGAACTGATCATGTTCTGGAACTGGATCGGCCGCACGCAGGAGGAGATCCAGCAGGCCCGCACGGACTGGATGACCGGCTCCCGCTTCGGCGAGGTGAAGGGCTACGACGGGGCTCCGCTGCCGGCTCCTGAGCTGCCGCCGGTCGGGTTGAAGCCGCGGGGACGCGTGCGCTGACCTCGTCCACGTGCCGCAGCCGGCCAGGATCACGAACGGGATCAGCAGGGCGGTGAGCGCGATGAGCGCGACCGCGATGCCGTCCACGCCCAGCTCGTAGCGGACCCCGAA
>NZ_JBHXME010000208.1:0-16916 GCF_042721125.1 Streptomyces sp. NPDC058469 | reverse complement strand
CCGATCGGCCCTGAAGGGGCCTCGTCCTCAAACGCCGGACAGGCTGAATAATGCCGGCCCTGGTCACTACTTCGAGGGTGCCAGGGCCGCCAGTTGTTCCGCGAACGGGACGACCGTCGGCTTGCTCGCTGGGCGCGCTGTCGACAGTCCCGTCATCAGGGCCGCCAGCTCCCCCGCCGCCCGTTCGATCCGCTCCGGCAACCCCTCCGCGCCCCAGTCCTCCGAGGCCGCGTAGACCCCGGTCGGGACGACCACGGCCCGCAGGTAGGCGAAGAGCGGGCGGAGGGCGTGTTCCAGTACCAGGGAGTGGCGGGCGCTGCCGCCCGTCGCCGCGATGAGCACCGGCTTTCCGGTCAGCGCGTCCTTCTCCAGTACGTCGAAGAAGGACTTGAACAGTCCGCTGTACGACGCCGAGAACACCGGCGTGACGGCGATCAGACCGTCCGCCTGCGTCACCGCGTCGAGGGCGGCCGCCAGCTTCTTGCCGGGGAAGCCGTTGGTGAGGTTGTGGGCGATCTCGACGGCGAGGTCGCGCAGCTCCACGACCTGTATCTCCGCCGAGGTGCGGCCCGCCGTGGCGGTCGCCAGGCGGTCGGCCAGCAGACGGGTGGACGAGGGCACGCTCAGCCCAGCCGAGACGACTACGAGCTTCATCAGACGGTCACCTCCTGAGCGGACTCGGCGGCCTTGGCGGACTCGGCGGACTCGGCGGACTTGGCGGCCTTGGCGGCCTTGAGCGACTCGTGCGTCGGGGCGTCCGGCACGTCCGCCGGGCGGTTCGCCGCGAACTCCTTGCGCAGTACCGGTACGACCTCCTCGCCCAGCAGGTCGAGCTGCTCCAGGACCGTCTTGAGCGGCAGTCCGGCGTGGTCCAGCAGGAACAGCTGGCGCTGGTAGTCACCGGCGTAGTCCCGGAACGCGAGGGTCTTCTCGATGACCTCCTCCGGGGAGCCGACGGTCAGCGGGGTCTGGTCGGTGAAGTCCTCCAGGGAGGGCCCGTGGCCGTAGACCGGCGCGTTGTCGAAGTAGGGGCGGAACTCGCGGATCGCGTCCTGGGAGTTCTTGCGCATGAAGACCTGGCCGCCCAGGCCGACGATCGCCTGCTCCGGCGTGCCGTGCCCGTAGTGCGCGTACCGCTCCCGGTACAGCTCGACCATCCGCTTGGTGTGGTCGGCCGGCCAGAAGATGTTGTTGTGGAAGAAACCGTCGCCGTAGAAGGCCGCCTGCTCGGCGATCTCGGGGCTGCGGATCGAACCGTGCCAGACGAACGGCGGTACGTCGTCCAGCGGACGCGGCGTCGACGTGAAGCCCTGCAGCGGGGAGCGGAACTTGCCCTCCCAGTTCACGACGTCCTCGCGCCACAGGCGGCGCAGCAGGGCGTAGTTCTCGATGGCGAGGTTGATGCCCTGGCGGATGTCCTGCCCGAACCAGGGGTAGACCGGGCCGGTGTTGCCGCGGCCCATCATCAGGTCCACGCGCCCGTCGGCCAGGTGCTGGAGCATCGCGAAGTCCTCCGCGATCTTCACCGGGTCGTTGGTGGTGATGAGCGTGGTGGAGGTGGAGAGGATCAGCCTCTCGGTCCGCGCCGCGATGAAGCCGAGCATCGTGGTGGGCGACGAGGGCACGAACGGCGGGTTGTGGTGCTCACCGGTCGCGAAGACGTCGAGCCCGACCTCCTCGGCCTTCAGCGCGATGGCGACCATGGCCTTGATGCGCTCACGCTCGGTCGGCGTCCGTCCGGTGGTCGGGTCCGGTGTGACGTCGCCGACGCTGAAGATCCCGAACTGCATGGTCGTTCACCCTCCAGGTTGTTGATTATTCAACTATACCCCCCAACGGCCACCCCGCCGCACATATTCCGCCCAGCACCAGCGCCTTCTTCCGGCCGTTGTCAGTGGCCCGTCCTACGATCCCCTCATGGCCACCGCACGCCGTGACACCCGAGGAATCGTCGACCCCGCCGAACTCCTCGCCCGCGTGCGCTTCCGCCGCCCCGAACCCGCCGAACCCCTCCGCCCGTACATCGAGCACTACTGGCTGATCGACTGGGACCTGACCGAGCCCTACGTCTCCCACGTCGTCCCGCACCCGGCCGTGCACATCGTCTTCCAGCGCCTCGCCGGCGAGGACGCCTTCGTCGAGGTCGCGGGCATCCCGCACGGCCTCTTCGCGCAGAAACTGGAGGGGCGGGGACGGGTCTGCGGCATCAAGTTCCGGCCCGGCGCCTTCCGTACCGTCGCCCCGGACCGGCCCGTCTCGGAGTGGACCGGACGGCGAGTGCGGCAACCCGACGTGTTCCCGGACACCGACCCCGCCACGGTCCTCGACCTCCCCGACGAGACCGCCCGCGCCGCCGCCCTCGACGCCTTCCTGCTCACCCTCGACCTCCAGCCCGACCCGCAGGCCGAACTCGCGACAACCTTGGTCGACCGCATCCGCACCGACCGCACGATCCGCCGCGTGACCGACTTCGCCCACACCGAAGGCCTGTCCGTACGGCTGCTGCAACGCCTCTTCGCCGCGTACGTCGGCGTCGGCCCCAAGTGGGTCATCCTGCGCTACCGCATCCACGACGCCCTGGAGCGCGCCGGCACCGAGGAACCCGTGGACTGGGCGGGCCTGGCCGCCGACCTGGGCTACGCCGACCAGGCCCACCTGGTCCGGGACTTCACGACGACGGTCGGGGTGACACCGACGGCGTACGCACAGGGCGTGCAGGGCGCGCGCTGACCAGCACATCGCGTTAATCCGGTTGACCGACACAGGTCCCCTCGCTCACATTTACCTGCGTGACGCAGATACCGCATGACGCAATCAATGAACCCGAGGAAGCCGGAGACCCCGAAGACCCCGAAGAAGCCGGAGAACCCGAAGAAGCCAGAGAAGTCGGAGAACCCGAGGGCCCCGAGAAACCTCCCCTCCCCGCCCGCACCCGCTGGGCGATCCTCGCCGTCGTCCTCGCCGCCGACGTCCTCGACCTCCTCGACTCGACGATCACCAACATCGCCGCCCCGACCATCACCAGGGACCTCGGCGGCGGCCCCTGCCTCGTCCAGTGGCTCGGCGCCTCCTACGCCCTCGCCCTCGGTGTGCTCCTCGTCCCCGGCGGCCGGCTCGGTGACCGGTACGGCCGGCGGCGGCTGTTCCTCGTCGGGCTCGCCGGGTTCGTCGTCGCCTCCCTGGGCTGCGGGCTCGCGCCCGGCCCCGCCTTCCTCGTCGTCGCCCGGCTCGTGCAGGGTGCCTTCGGGGCGCTCCTCATCCCGCAGGGCTTCGGCATCCTCGGCGCGAGCTGGCCGCGCGACCAGATCGGCAAGGCGTTCAGCCTGTTCGGGCCGGTGATGGGGCTGTCGGCGGTGGGCGGGCCGATCCTCGCCGGGTTCCTCGTCGACGCCGATCTCGGCGGCCTCGGCTGGCGCCCCATGTTCCTCATCAACCTTCTCCTCGGCGGCGCCGCCCTCCTCGCCGCCCTACGCCTCCTCCCGCACGACACCGGCGACGGCACCGCCACCGTCGACGGCCCGGGCTCGGCCCTGATCGCGGGCGCCATGCTCGGCCTGCTCGGCGGAATCATCGACGGCTCGGCGCACGGCTGGACCGGACGCGCGCTCGCCCTCCTGCTCCTCGGCCTCGCCCTGTTCGCCGGGTTCTGCCACCGCCAGCGCACCGCACCCGACCCGCTCATCCGCCCCTCGCTCCTCCACAACCGCGGCTTCACCGCGGGCCTCCTCCTCGGCGTCGTCGCCTTCGCCGCCGTCGCCGGACTCCTCTACGTCATCTCCCTCTACTTCCAACAAGGCCTCCGCCGCTCCCCCGCAGGCACCGCCCTCGGCCTCATCCCGCTCTCCGCCGGCATCGTCGTCGCGTCGATCGCCTGCTACCGGCTCATCCACCGCTACGGCCGCCGCCTCGCCGCCACGGGCCTGCTGATCATCCTGGCGGGCTGCGGCTACCTCGCCGCACTGGTCGCCAACTCCGGGACGGGAGTCGGTGGTTGGGCCCTCGTTACTCCCCTCCTCCTCGTCGGGCTCGGCATGGGCACCTGCTTCGGCACGGTCTACGACGTCACCATCGGCGACATCGAACCGGCCGAGGCCGGCAGCGCCAGCGGCTCGCTCAACGCGGTGCAGCAACTGGCCAACGCCATCGGTGCGGCGGCCATAACCACCGTGTATTTCGCAGCAGTTGACGGTGGTACGACCCACGCGCTCCTCGTGAGCCTGGGTGTGGTCGGCGCGGCCGTCGCCCTGTGCCTGTTTCTCGTACGGCTGCTGCCGCGCGCGGCGCCGGCGGACCATGGCCACTGAGCGCCGACGGGCACACCCGCACGCTGGTAGCTTTCGCAGCGGTCGGACGACAGCGGGAAGAGAGCACGGTGAACCGAACTCAGGCCTTGACCCGTTGGTTCACGGCGGACAACAACCCCATCCAGGTCTTCGGGACCGTCGCCGCCATCGTCGTCGGCGCGATCGCGGTGCGGCCGATCGGTTTCTCCGGGACCGGGCTCGCCGTGCTGTGTCTGCTCGTCCTCGTGTCGCTGATGTTGTGCACGCGGCTCATCCCCGAGGGGCGGCTGGCGCCGGGTCCGCAGCTCGCGGTGCTGTGCGTCTGGTCGGCCGGGGCCGCCGCGCTGCTGTGCCTGGAGCGCTCCGGGGCCTCGGCCCTGTTCGCGTACTTCGCCACCGGCCACGCCGGATACCGGCTCGACAGCCGCCGTTCGCTGCCCTTCGCGGCGTGCACCAGCGCCCTGTGCGCGGGGGTGCTGCTCCTGCCGTGGGGCAGCCACAACACCTCGTGGATCGTGGGCGCCTTCACCGGGGTAAGCGTGCTGGTCGGTATCTCCAACCGCGCCCACACCGACGCGTTGCGCTCCGCGCGGGCCGCCGCCGAGCAGGCCGAGCTGGCCTCGCGCGCTGAAGCCCGGGCCGAGGCGCTCGCCGAGCGGGCCCGGATCGCCCGGGACGTGCACGACGTGCTGGCCCACTCGCTGGCCGGGGTGAACATGCAACTGGAGGTCACCGACGCCCTGTTGGAGTCCGGTGACATCGAACGGGCCCGGCAGGCGGCCCAGCGGGCACAGAGCCTGGTGCGCTCGGGGCTGACCGAGGTGCAGCGCACGGTCGGGGACCTGCGTGAGGACGCGCTGCCGCTGGTGGAGACGTTGCGGTCCATGCTCGGCTCCGTGTCCGCCGCCGGTACGCTGACCGTCGACGGGCCGCCGCGTGAACTGCCCGTCCGCCTCGCCCAGGTGATCGTGCGCTGCGCCCAGGAGGCGCTGACCAACGCGCACAAGTACGCGCCCGGCGCCCCGGTCCGCATGCGCCTGGAGTACGTGGAGCGACGGGACCAACGGGAGCGACTCCCGGAAAAGACCGTCGAGGAGACCGTCTTCGAGGTGGTCAACTCCGCGCCGCCGGAAGGCTCGCGGCCCCTGGCCGGTGCCGGGAGCGGGATGGGGTTGGTCGGGATGCGCGAGCGCCTCGACCTGGTGGGCGGCACGGTCACGGCCGGGCCGATCGTGGACGGCGACGACGCAGGAGGATGGCGAGTGCGCGTGGTGATCCCCACATGAGCGACGAGCGACACCCCACGACGGCAGGGGATGAGCAGCAGGCCGTTGTACGGGTGGTCGTGGCCGACGACCAGACCGCCGTCCGTGAGGCGCTGGCGACCGTACTGGATCTGCAGCCCGGCGTGGAGGTCGTGGCGACGGCGAAGGACGGCGGGGAAGCCGTGCGGGCCGCCGAGGAGCACTCGCCCGACGTGATCCTGATGGATCTCAACATGCCGCGGATGGACGGGGTCGAGGCCACCCGGCTGCTCACCGAACGCTTCCCCCAGGTCGCGGTCGTCGTGCTCACCACCTTCGCCGACGAGGAGTACATCCTCGCCGCGCTCGGCGCCGGTGCCCGCGGCTACCTCACCAAGGAGTCCGGCCGGCAGGACATCACCCGCGCGGTGCGGGTCGCGGCGGCCGGGCAGTCCGTGCTCGACCCCGCCGTACGGGACCGGCTCGTCGCCGCCGCCGCGCGGGGTGTGGCCCCCGTCGAACGGTCGGGAGCCGGACTCGCCCCGGACCTCACACCCCGGGAGGTCGAGGTGCTCACGCTGATCGGCGAGGGCCTCACCAACCGGGGCATCGCCGAGCGGCTGGTGGTGAGCGAGGCCACGGTGAAGACTCATATCAACAACCTCTTCTCCAAGGCGCATCTGCGGGACCGGGCGCATGCCGTGAAGTACGCGTTCATCCACGGACTGGTGAAGACCCCTGGGTGAGGGTCTCGCCGTGGGCCGCACCGGCCGCCGGGAGCAGCCGCACGCGGGCCAGCAGCAGGAACACCCGGGTGAGGACCATGGCCAGCGCCATGATGACGAAGAACGGTGCGATGGCGTCCTGGACTATCTGGTGCTCGGCCATGAACGTGCCGAGGTGGTCGCGGAACCAGGTGTTGTGCTCGGCGAGGTAGATGAAGGCGACCCGTAGCGCGACCACCGCCGTCCAGATCGCCACGAACCCCGCGCCGCACCGGGTGTGGACGTGGCCCGAGGCCGGGTCGCGCTCCACACCGGTGGTGATCGTGGCGACGACACCGCAGGCCAGCCCGATCGCGGCGCCCACCAGATAGACGACCACGTCGACGTGCTGGGTGGGCATCCCCTTCAGGTAGAAGTAGCCGACCGCCGACACCGTGGCGATCGGCATCAGCACCTTGTGCAGGTCGTACTTCCGGCGCCCGTACTGCGTCAGCATCATCACCGCGAAGATGCCCCCGCTGATCGTCAGCGCCTGCTCCATGTCCGTCATGACGTCGCACTCCTCGGTCTCCGGCGGTGATCCCGCCGCGCGTTTTCCTGAGACCGACTCTCCCGCCGATGCCGGAAAAGCTCCCGGACCCACGGGTGGAAATCCGGGTGGAGACGCAGGTGGAGCCTCCCCCTAGGGGCCCCTCAGGGACCACCCGGCGACGGCAGACGGGCAGGTGGGCAGGTGGGCAGGCGGGCAGGCTCCACCGTGTTCCAGTGCCCCCGGCGCTACACGTCCCCCGCGCGCAGCCGCGCGATCTGCTGGGCGCTGAACTCCACCGTCCGCCTCATGTGCCCGACGATCACGGCGAGTTCGGCGTCGCCCAGTTCGTCGAAGAGGGTGAACCAGCCGCCGCCGAGCCGGTTCCACATGCGCCCGAACTCGGCGATCTTCTCCGGCACGGTCGCCACCAGCACCCGCCGCCGGTCCTCCGCGTCCCGCTCCCGTACGACGTACCCCGCCCGCTCCAGCCGGTCCACGAGCCGCGTCGCCGACCCGGTCGTCAGCCCGGTCAGCTCGGCGACCCGGCCCGTGGTCACCGGCCCGGCCTCCAGCGTGAGCAGGTTCAGACACTGCAGGTCGGTGGGGTGCAGCCCGAGGCGGTCGGCGACGGCCTGGTTGAACAGGGCGTAGGACGCCATGTACCGGCGCGATACGGAGGACAACTCGTCCAGCAGCCGCGCCCGCGCGTTCCCGGACATGTCGTACCCCTCGTCGCCTGTGCCGTTCCGTACGTGCCGTGCGGAGATCGAGATCGTACGACGCGCTCACGGGCGTGGCTCCGCGGTACTACGGGTGTGACTCAGAAGTAATAGGTGTCGCCGGTGTCCAGGACGAGCACCCGCTGCTGGTCGTTGGCCCGGTTGCCGTCCACCGCGCCCCCGCCCCACACCGTGTCCATCTCCAGCAGCACCTCGGAGGACGCGTCCCGCAGCCGTACCCGCAGCTCGATCCGCTCGCCCACCTCGTCCGCGGCCAGCGCCCCCGTCCGGCACACCACCACCCGCTCCCCCGACCGCGCACACCCCTCCGGCAGCGTCTGCCGGTCCGCGAGCGGCTTCGACCAGCGCAGCCGTACGGTCGCGTCGGGCACCGCCGACGGCCCGTGGTTGCGCGGGGTGAACCGCACGTCGACCCGGCCGCCGGTCATGGACGCGGACCCGTGATAGGCGAGGTCCGCCTCCGGGCCCGGGAGATCCGGGTGAGCGGACAGCCCGGGGAGACCAGGGGCCGCGCCCATCACCGCCAGCGCGCTGCCCACCAGGGCAAGAGTCCGTAGTACCCGTAGTACCCGCATGCCATCACTCCTCAGTACGCCACGCCCTTGCACCACACCACCGTGGTCGTACGGATGTATCCCACGCGGAGCGCACCGCAGGCGCCGTCCATCAGGTGACAGCCCGCATGATTTGCTGGCGACCATGCTCGTCCTCCGCTCCGCAGCCCTCTTCGTCGTCGCCGCCGTCTTCGAGATCGGCGGCGCCTGGCTGGTCTGGCAGGGGGTGCGCGAACACCGCGGCTGGCTGTGGATCGGCGGCGGGATCATGGCCCTCGGCGTCTACGGCTTCGTCGCCACCTTCCAGCCCGACGCCCACTTCGGCCGCATCCTCGCGGCGTACGGCGGGATCTTCGTCGCCGGTTCGCTGGCCTGGGGCGCGGTCGCGGACGGCTACCGGCCCGACCGCTGGGACATCACGGGCGCCCTGATCTGCCTGGCCGGGATGGCCGTGATCATGTGGGCGCCCAGGGGGAACTGACCCGGAACCCGGCCCCCCTATCCTGGACGGAGTCGTACGTACGGACCCTTGACCCGTCCTGAGGAGCAGCCCCATGGCCACCGCCGCACCTTCCGCCGCCTCCCGTATCGCGGTCGTCACCGGGGCGAGCGGTGGAATCGGCGCCGCCACGGCCCGACAGCTCGCCTCGGCCGGTTACCGCGTCGTCCTCACCGCCCGCCGCAAGGACCGTATCGAGGCGCTCGCCGAGGAGATCGCCGCGAACGGCGGGCAGGCCACGGCGTACGCCCTGGACGTCACCGACCGGGCCGCCGTCGACGAGTTCGCGACCGCCTTCAAGACCATCGGCGTCCTGGTCAACAACGCGGGCGGCGCGCTCGGCGCCGACCCGGTCGCGACCGGCGACCCCGCCGACTGGCGCACGATGTACGAGACGAACGTCCTCGGCACCCTGAACATCACCCAGGCCCTCCTCCCCGCCCTCACCGCCAGCGGCGACGGCACGGTCGTGGTCGTCTCCTCCACGGCCGGCCACGGCACGTACGAGGGCGGCGCGGGCTATGTCGCCGCCAAGCACGGCGCCCACGTCCTCGCCGAGACGCTGCGCCTGGAGATCGTCGGCACCCCGGTGCGGGTCATCGAGGTCGCGCCCGGCATGGTCAGGACGGACGAGTTCGCGCTGACCCGCTTCGGCGGCGACGCGGAGAAGGCGGCGAAGGTCTACGCGGGCGTCGCCGAACCCCTCACGGCGGACGACGTGGCCGACACGATCACCTGGGCGGTCACCCGCCCCAGCCACGTCAACATCGACCTCCTCGTCGTCCGCCCCCGCGCCCAGGCCTCGAACACCAAGGTCCACCGGGAGCTGTGATGCCCGACGAAGAGGACCGCCCGGACAGCCCTGCCGGCCCGGACAACTCCCAAGAGGCCCTGGACCGGCGCCGGTTGGCCGAGGAGACCAGGAACGAACGCAAGGTCTGGTACTTCCTCGGCTACTTCCTCTTCGGCATCCACCTCGTCGCGTTCGTGATGATCTACGCGGTGATGCACGCCCCGAACAAGTAGGCGCGGCCCACTGGTTGGTCCTCCAGGTCCTCCAGGTCCTCCGTCTCCGCTAGGTCCTCCGCTGCTTGCCCTTGGGGATGTAGAGGTTGTAGGGCAGGGACTTGCCGGTCTTCGGGTCCTTGAACGTGAACTGCTTGAAGTCGTCCACGACGGGGTTGACGGTGCGGCCGGTGGTGACCTTGGTGGCGCTGTCGGCCGCGTAGGCGGAACCGTCGGTGGCCGTGACGGTGCCGGTCTGGGTGACGGTTCCCCGCGCCTTCTTGATGTTGGCCGCACCGCCCGTCGCGCCGAGGGTGGGGCCGGGGACGACGCCGGGGGTGCCGGACGACTGCGTCGACCGGGCGGCCGAGGACTGGGACGCCGAAGGCTTGGCGGAACCGTTCCCGCCCCCACCCCCGTTCCCGTACGGGCCGGAGATCCCCCACAGCAGCGCGCTCTCGTCGTCGACGGACAGTTCGACGATGACGTACGTGCCGTTGGTGCCCTGATCGGCCGTCGCCGCGCGGGTGTTGGCGTAGGCCTTCGCGACCGTACGGCCCTCGACCTCGAAGGACGACGCCGAGAGCTTGGACGTGTCGATCTCGGTGTCGTACTCGACGGCGACCGCGATGAACTTCTGGCCCACCCCGTAGACCTTGGTGATCGCGGTGGCGCTTTTCATATGCCCACCGCCACCCCCTCCGCCTGCTGAATCCGATTCACAAGCGACCAGGCCCGCGGTGGCCACCGCGCCCGCCCCCAGAACTCGCCCCAAAAAAAGCACGCCTTGTGGCCATTACCGTCATCACCTCGATTCAGTTCAGGGAATTGATGATGCGATCGATTCGCGCCACGGCCTTCTCCGCCGTGCCCTTGATGTAGAAGCCGTCGACCGCCTCATAGGTGACGTGGTCGAAATTCCATTTTTCGGGCATGTTCTTGGCGCCGCCCTCGAACATCGACATGACGAAAGTGCTGGAAAAGGACGAGTTCTCGCGGATCGCGGTCGCGGTCGTGGTGGACAACTCCGGCTCCACACCCGCGAAAACACCCTTGCCGACCTGGAAGACCCAGAGCGGCACCTCGGCGGTGCCGGTGGGGGTGAAGGTGACGGTCTTGGTAGGCGCACTGGCCTGGGGACCCGTGACCTGGGTGGTGGTGATGTCGTCGGCGACCAGCCGCACCACGACCTGCTTGCCGCTCTCGTACGTGCGGATCCCCTGCGCCACCCGCACGATCTCGTTCCCGAGCCGCTCGCCCTGCGCGGTCAGCAGCGCGAACCCGGCGTCGTGCAGATCGACGCCGTAGGTCCAGCCCTTGTCCTTGTCGAGCGTGTACCGCTTCGCGCGGTACGCCGGGAACTGGTCACCGCACGCGCCGACCAGCCAGAAGCCGACGGCACCGGGGTACTGCGTCTCGACGTGCGCCGTGGCCGCGCCGGCGAGGTCGGCGGTGATCGGCAGGGTGCCGTCGGCCATGACCGAGTCCTGCATCACGCAGGACTGCACGTTGTAGTTGGTCAGGACGGCGATCGGGTTGCCGTCGAGGTCGTTGAAGCGGGCGACGTACACGCCCTTGTCCGAGGGCAGTTGCTCGTTCACGCCGAGCCAGTAGCCGTCCGCGGTGGACACGTTGCGGTTGACGTTGACGTCGGACCGGCCGGAGCCGTAGCCGACCTCGGCGTCCTGGAGGTTCTTCACGGCGTCGGCGACCGCGGACTTGGTGGCGGCGACGATGTTCTGTACGTAGGCCGCGGCTCCGGCGGACGAGGTGCTCGCCTGGACGTGCGGCGCGGAGAAGCAGTGCGTGACGGTGACCATGATGTTCGCGGCGGTCACGCCCGAGGCCGCGGTGATGGCGTCCCGCATCAGCGCGGTCGCCTCCGCGCTGATGGAGGTCAGATCCAGCACGGCCAGGGCGATACGGCGGGACCCGGACTCCAGCAGCAGGACACGGACGTTGAGGTCGTCGTGCACGGCGGTGAAGTTGTCCAGCGGCAACAGCGAGGCGCCGGGCGTGAACGCGGCCTTCCCGACACCGACCTTCAGCCCGCCGGCGGCCTCCGTGGCGGCCTGGGCGGACGTGGCGGTGCCGAGGGCGGTCGCCGCGAGAGCGGTGACCGCCCCGGCGGCCACGACGGCCCGCCGGCTCAACTCACTCTGATTCTGCTGCCGTTCAAGCATGTGCTGTCCTCCGAGACGCTGCGGGCGGGAGTCTGATCAACTCCCGGGCAGCATCACAGTGAATTTCGAGGCCAGCAATAAGGGGCGCATGCAAACAATGCTTTCACGAATGGAGCATGCATTTTGACATGCGGCGGTGGATGAAATTCACAGCAATAGGACGCGAATTCACAGCGCTCTCAGAGGAGTTTCAGAGCTCAGCCCTTCACGCACACGACCTGCTTCAGCTTCGCCACGACCTCGACGAGGTCCCGCTGCTGTTCCATGACCTGCTCGATCGGCTTGTACGCGCCCGGGATCTCGTCCACGACGCCGGAGTCCTTACGGCACTCCACACCCCGCGTCTGCTCCTCCAGGTCCTTCGTCGAGAAGCGGCGCTTGGCCGCGCTACGGCTCATGCGCCGACCGGCGCCGTGCGACGCGGAGTTGAAGGACTTCTCGTTGCCGAGGCCCTTCACGATGTACGAACCGGTGCCCATCGAGCCCGGGATGATCCCGTACTCGCCGGAGCCGGCGCGGATCGCTCCCTTACGGGTGACCAGCAGGTCGACACCCTCGTACCGCTCCTCGCTCACGTAGTTGTGGTGGCACGAGATCTCCGAATCGAAGGTCGGCTTCGCCTTCTTGAACTCCTTGCGGATCACGTCCTTCAGGAGCGCCATCATGATCGTGCGGTTGTACTTCGCGTATTCCTGCGCCCAGAACAGGTCGTTGCGGTACGCCGCCATCTGCGGGGTGTCCGCGATGAAGACGGCGAGGTCACGGTCGACCAGGCCCTGGTTGTGCGGGAGCTTCTGGGCTGTGCCGATGTGGTGCTCGGCCAGCTCCTTGCCGATGTTCCGGGATCCGGAGTGGAGCATGAGCCACACCGAACCGTCTGAATCTACGCATACTTCGCAGAAGTGATTCCCTCCGCCAAGTGTGCCCATTTGCTTCGTGGCCCGGTCCTCCCGGAACTTCACCGCGTCCGCGACCCCGCCGAACCGCCCCCAGAAGTCGTCCCACCCGCCGGTGGCCAGACCGTGCAACCGCCCCGGCTCCACAGGACTGTCATGCATCCCCCGCCCCACCGGAATCGCCTGCTCGATCTTCGACCGCAGCCGCGACAGATCGCCGGGAAGATCGTTCGCCGTGAGTGACGTCTTCACCGCGGACATCCCGCAGCCGATGTCGACCCCCACCGCCGCCGGGCACACCGCGCCCCGCATCGCGATGACCGAACCGACCGTCGCACCCTTGCCGTAGTGCACGTCCGGCATGACCGCCAGGCCCTTGATCCACGGCAGGGTCGCGACGTTGCGCAGCTGCTGGAGCGCGCCCTCCTCGACCGTCGCCGGGTCGGCCCACATGCGGATCGGGACCTTCGCGCCCGGCATCTCCACGTACGACATATCGTCCTCATTCCCCCGGAGTTAATCAAAAGTCATACATCGCAAAACAGGCGCCAAGGTCAACGAAAGGGACAGCGGACCGGCGTCCACGGCTGTGCGTGCGATAGACATTGTCTCCAGGGGGTCCCCCGGTGCGGCAAGCGATTAACCAGCGGGGACACTGGCAGCCCCTGGATCGTTCAAGGGGTCGAGGGGCAGAGAAGACACCCGACACCTCCCTACCCGACACACCGTCGAGAGGAGCCAGACCGTGCAGCGGAAGGCGTACGTACCCGGCACCGCCGCGCTCCTCGTGGCGCTGCTGGCCGGCTGTACGAGCGGCTCGGCCGACAGCGGTACGACGGACGACGCGAACCCGGGCGACGCCGGTACGGCGACGGCGGTGGCCCAGCCGGGCAAGTACCGCACGCTTCCCGAACCCTGCGGGGCGGTCGGTCAGGGCACCCTGGACTCCCTGCTCCCCGGCATCAAGCAGATCGCCGACGCGCAGCAGCGCGAGGCGGCGTACGCGGGCGAGGCGACGCTGACGTACGACACGGACCGCAAGGTCGGCTGCCGGTGGAAGGTGGAGTCCACGGACGCGACCGACCATCTGCTGGTCGACTTCGAGCGCGTGGTGTCCTACGACAACGCCGTGAGCGACGACAACCAGGCGCGGACGATCTTCGGGACGAAGGAGACGGCGGCGGATCTTCCGGAGCCGACGGCGAGCGCCACGGCGTCGGATTCCGCGTCAGCCTCTGATTCGGCGTCGGACTCCGGGACGCCCTCCGCCACCCCCTCGTCCTCCGCGTCCGCGTCCTCCTCCGACTCCAGCTCGACGTCTGCCTCCGCGTCCGCCTCCGCCTCCCCCACCGGTCTCGAACCCCGCGTCCTCTCCGGTCTCGGCGACGAGGCGTTCCTCGACGACGCGTTGAGCAGTTCCGGTTCGACGGCCCAGCAGCGCACGGTGACTGTGGTGTTTCGCACGTCCAACGTCATTGTGACCGTCGAGTACGAGGAGCAGCCGGCGACGGTCGGTGTCGTGCCGGACAGCCAGAAGATGCAGGACAGGGCGCGGAAACTGGCCGCGCAGCTGGCCGATTCACTCAACGGTTGAGGCGTCCGGGGGTGTCTTTCGCGGGGCCGTTCAAAGCCCGTGAACGGAGACCGCACAGGTGACTCACCGCGTACCGTGGCCCCTCGGACCCGATCCGACGGCAGGAACCACGAGCGTCATGAGTGAAGGAACCATGCATCAACCAGCACAGCGAGACCAGAGTGACCAGCAGCGAGCGAAGCGTCTTCACCGCGTCCTTGTCTGCGCGGCCGCCGTCCCGGTGATGCTGATCGCGGCCGGCTGCTCCTCGGACTCCGGCTCCGCCGACGGCGCGGGCAAGGAGACGGCCGGCCTCGGTGCGACGACGTCCGCCGACGCCACCGCCGCTCCGACGGTGCAGGCGGCCGCGTACAAGAAGCTGCCCGAGCCGTGTGCGGTGCTGTCGAAGAAGACGTTGGCCGATCTGGTGCCGAAGGGCGCCAAGTCGGGCAAGGAAGGCACGTCGAGCGACACGGCGTCGCGGGGCAGTTGCTCCTGGACGAGCCTGGACAACAACGGGGTCAAGGGTTCGCAGTTCCGCTGGCTGAACGTGTCGTTGCTGCGGTTCGACTCCTCGCAGACGCAGGGCGAGGGCGACAAGCTGGCCGCCGCGTACTACGCGAAGCAGGTGCAGGAGGCGCAGTCCGTCACCGGCGCGAAGAACGCCAAGGCGGAGCCGGTCGCGGGCGCGGGCGACGAGGCCACGGCGGTGCGCTACGACCTGAAGAAGAAGGAAGGCGCCTTCAAGCAGCAGACGGTGGTGGCGCGGGTCGAGAACGTGGTCGTCACGATCGACTACAACGGCGCGGGTCTCGCGGGCGAGAAGACGCCGAGCGCGGACACGTTGGCGAAGGCGGCGGAGAAGGCCGTGAAGGAGGCCGTGGCGGCGGTCACGTCGGCCAACGGCACCGGCACGGGCGCGGGTTCGGGCGGCGCGAGCAGCACGCCCTCGAAGTCGTCCTCCAAGGCGCCTTCCAAGGCCGCCTCCCCGTCCCCCTCCAAGTCGGCGGCGAAGTCGTCCGCGAAGTCCCCGACCGCCACGGCCTCCTCCTCCGCCTCTTCCGCGGCCGGGAAGAGCTGACCGCAGATTTCACATCCGGCCCGTTCCCGGGCCTCAACTCGCAGGTCAGCACAGCCCTTTGACGGAGCCCGGCCCCTTCGCGGACCGGGCTCCTGACGGACCGGCACCCAGGACGCCGCACACATGTGCCACCCTGTTGCGCGCAACAACATGTAAGGGGAGGGGAGTCCGGGTGTCCGCACCCATTCAGCTCACACGTATGCACCGCGTGCTCATCGGTGTGGTCGTCTCCGGTGCGGTCGTCATCGCCGGTATCGGCTTCACCGGTTCGTACGCCGCCGTGCGCGAGCTCGCTCTGAAGAAGGGCTTCGGGAACTTCGCGTACGTCTTCCCGATCGGCATCGACGCGGGCATCTGCGTCCTGCTCGCCCTCGACCTGCTCCTGACCTGGATCAGGATCCCCTTCCCGCTGCTGCGCCAGACGGCATGGCTGCTGACGGTCGCGACGATCGCGTTCAACGGCGCCGCGGCCTGGCCCGACCCGCTCGGTGTCGGTATGCACGCGGTGATCCCGGTCCTGTTCGTGGTCTCGGTGGAGGCGGCCCGGCACGCGATCGGCCGCATCGCCGACATCACGGCCGACAAACACATGGAGGGCGTCCGGCTCACCCGCTGGCTCCTCTCCCCCATTCCGACGTTCCTGCTCTGGCGCCGGATGAAGCTGTGGGAGCTGCGCTCCTACGAGCAGGTCATCAAGCTGGAGCAGGACCGCCTCGTCTATCAGGCGCGGCTTCATTCCCGCTTCGGGCGCGCGTGGCGCCGCAAGGCTCCGGTGGAGTCGATGATGCCGCTGCGCCTGGCCCGCTACGGCGTCCCCCTCGCCCAGACGGCCCCCTCGGGCCTCGCGGCGGCGGGCATCGAACCCGTACTGCTGCCCCCCGCCCCGCAGTTGGAGGCGGCACGCGAGCCGGAGCAGACGGCACCGGGCGTCCAGAACACCCCGGCACCGGCCCGCGAGCAACTCCCGGCCCCCGAGGCGAACAACGAGCCGAACCAGCCCAACCAGCAGCCCGGGCAGCCGGAGAACCACTCCGAGCCGCAGAGCCAGTGGCTCCAGGCGCGGGACCCGCAGACCGTCGCGTACCAGGGCGGCTACGACCCGACGTACGACCCGGACGCCGCCTACCGGCAGTGGTACGCGGAGCAGCAACAGTCCGAGCAGTTCGAGCAGTACGAGGAGGAACAGCAGCAGTTCGAACAGCAACGGCGGTTCGAGCAGCAGCAGTTCCCGCAGCAGCGGCGGTTCGAGCAGCAGCCCGAGGAGCAGCAGCCCGCCCCGGCCCCTGAGCCCTCTCCGGAGGACACCGGTACCTTCCCGATCCCGTCGGGCCCCGGCCGTACCCGTGAGATGGGTGCGGGCGGTGGCACGGAGCTGACCGAGGACGAGTACTACCAGGTCTTCAAGAAGTCGATAGACGGCAGCTACCCGACCTCGGGCCAGTTCCGGGGCGACGTGGAGGCCACGTACGGCATCACGCTCCCGCAGCGCGAGGCCGAGCGGATGGTCACCCGCTTCACCAACCGTCACACGACACAACTTGAGGAAGAGCACATCGCGTAAGCAGCTCCGCCAAGCGGATCTCCTACGACGAGGAGGGCGC